>JAOACN010000269.1 GCA_026417815.1 Chloroflexaceae bacterium
GTGCGCCATGCGTATGACCGTCTGATACAAGTGTGGGAGGGCCGCGCCCTCTTTCGGCGGGGGATGCGGGAGGTGCGGGCGCCGCAGGCCCCCGCAAGTTTCCAGAGGGACGTTCGGAAGGGCTTCGCCTCTCCGCGCCTCCCCTACCCGGGCCACTCTTGTTGTACCATCAGGCAGCGAAGAATCAACAGCGGCAAGATACGCCCCGATGCAATCCACCGAGATCAATCGTCCACGCGAGCCGCAGCCGCGGCAGGTCATACGCCCATGGTGGGGCGCGGTGCGTTTGCCGCTGCTCACCCTGGCCGGGGCGCTGGCGCTCACGACCCTGGCGCTGGTTAGCGCCGGGGTCTCTCCGTTACAGGCATACCGGATCTTGATCTTCGGCGCCTTCAGTAGCCCGAGCCGCTTCAGCGACATGATCATGCTGGCGGCGCCGCTGCTGCTGTGCGCGACGGGCCTGACGCTGACGTTCAGGAGCGGGCTGTACAACCTGGGGGTCGAGGGGCAACTGGCGCTGGGAGCGGTGGCGGCCATGCTGCCGCTGCGGCTGCTACCGGACCTGCCGGCGCCGCTGCTCTGGACGCTCTGCTTTGTCTGCGCGGCAGGGGGCGGAGCGTTATGGGCCTTGCTGGCGGCAGGACTGCGGCTGTACGCCGGTGTGAGCGAGATTTTCGCCGGGTTGGGGCTCAACTTCGTTGCCAGCGGGCTGGCGTTGTACCTGGTGCTGGGGCCGTGGCGGCGCAGCGGCAGCGCCTCGATGTCGGGAACGGAGTTGTTGCCCCGCGACCTCTGGCTGCCGACGCTAGGCACGTTGCGGCTGGCGCCAGCGGCGCCGATCGTGGCCCTGGCGGCCCTGGCGGTGGTCTGGTGGGTGCTGCGCCAGACGCGCTGGGGCCTGGAGTTGCGCGCGGTGGGGCTGAATGCGGAGGCCGCCGACCGTCTGGGGGTCCCGGCCCATCGGCGCATCGCACAGGCCATGGCCGCATGCGGCCTCCTGGCGGGGATGGCGGGGGCCATCCAGATCCTCGGCGTGTTTCACCAGCTCATCCCAAACATCTCCAGCGGGGTGGGTTTGCTGGGCCTGCTGGCGGCCCTGCTGGTACGGGCCGATCCGCGCTGGGTGCTGCCGGTAAGCGTGGTGTTCGCCAGTTTCACGGTTGGGAGCGTGCAACTGCCTCTGGCCCTGGGTGTGGACAGCAGTATCGCCGGGGTGCTGCAGGGGGCGCTGGTGCTCTTCGCACTGCTGGCGCGCGGGCTCGTGTCGAAGCCTGGTTGATGACAGGGAGCAACCTTCATATCATTTTGGATTTGGGATTTTGGATTGGCGTATATGAGTCCTGTTGAGACACGGCGGTGATGCGCGTGCGATGTAACGTTTTTCGGGCGAGCGGAGGTTTTCGGCGTCCCGGTGCGCCTCTCTCGACCAGCAACCCGCCAGGCCGCGCGGCAAAACCGTGTATAGATGGACAAGAACCATGGATCAGGCAACCATCTTCGTGGCGGCGGTGCTGGCGGCGGCGGCGCCGCTGATCTTCGCCACGATGGGCGAAACGCTCACCGAACGAGCGGGAGTGGTCAACCTGTCGCTGGACGGGACCATCCTGATGGGGGCGATGATCGCCTTCGCGGTGGCGCTGAACACGCAGAGCGTGCTGCTGGGCTTCGGAGCGGCGGCGCTGACCGGCGCGCTGATCGCGCTGGTGTTGTGTTTCCTGAGTCTGAGCCTGCGGCAATCGCAGACAGCGGTGGGCTTTGTGCTGGCGCTGCTGTGCACGGAACTCTCGTCGTTCCTGGGGGCGCCGTTTGTGCGGCTACCGGGGCCGGCGGTGCCGTTTCTCCCTGTTCCTGGACTGGCCGAACTACCGGTGATCGGGCCAATCCTGTTTCGGCACGATCCGGCAATCTACACGAGTTTTCTGCTCGTGCCGCTGGTGGGATGGTTGCTCTTCCAGACGCGGGCCGGGCTAACCCTGCGCGCCCTGGGCGAACGGCCCCAGGCTGCCTACGCCCGTGGCGTGCCGGTGGTGCCGATGCGCTACCTGGTGACCGTGGCGGGAGGGGCGCTGGTGGGCATCGCAGGCGCGGTCTACTCGCTCGATCTGAAGCAGGGATGGAGCTACCGGCACACCTTTGGCGCCGGCTGGATCGCCCTGGCGATCGTCATCTTCGGCGGCTGGCGCCCCTGGCGCGTGGCCCTGGGCTGTTACCTTTTCGCCGCGCTGGAGATCCTGGCCCTGCGTACGCAGAGCGTGCTGGCGGGCCTGCCCACGCAGGTGTTCCAGGTGGCGCCCTTCGCGCTGATGATCGCGGTGCTGGTGCTGGTCAACCTGGCCGGGAGCCAGCGGGTCAGCCGGCGTATCGGCGGGCTGCCGCCGGGCCTGCGC
>JAOACN010000312.1 GCA_026417815.1 Chloroflexaceae bacterium
TGTGGAGGTGTCGGGCCGGCGCCTCTAGCGCGTTCTTGAACAATCCGTTTTCTCAACGATGTATGGATGTAGAAAAAAAGCCACGCGCCCTACTATCATGGGTGTAAAATCAAGCTATACTATTCGCCCAACTCTTGCAGGATCGAACGGGGTTTGAGATAGTCTTCTGAAGGAATGCAACATGAACTGGATTGATTACATTACGGTCGATCCATCCATCTGCCACGGCAAGGCGTGCATCAAGGGCACGCGAATTATGGTGTCCGTGATCCTGGACAATCTAGCAGCCGGCCTGACAATCGAAGAAATTATGCGCAGTTATCCCGCTCTTAGCCGAGAAGCCGTCGCGGCGGCGCTCGCGTATGCCGCTGAACTCGCCAGCGAACGGGTAGTTCCTTTGCCTGCATAGAATATATGGCAGACGTCCCGCGTTTCAAACTTGATGAGAATATGCCTCTCGAAGTGGCGGAGCATCTGCAACGAGCAGGCTATGACGCGACAACAGTGTGGGAAGAGCGTTTGAGCGGCTCTCCCGACACGGTAATTGCAACGATCTGTCAAAACGAACAGCGGGCGCTGCTTACGCTGGATGTAGGTTTTGCGAACGTTCTGACGTACCCGCCCGCACGATACCCTGGCATCATCGTGTTGCGCCTCAAGCGACAGGAACGATCGCACGTGCTGGAGACCATCGCTCGCCTGGTCGCTCTGCTTTCCACTGAGCCATTACAAGGACGCCTGTGGATCGTAGAAGAAGAACGGGTCAGAATAAGAGGTTAAAGCTACCATGACGGAACCTCACGACTTTGCGCCACAGATTGCCAGATATCTGGCCCATCCAGACGAGCCGCCGCAGACGCTCCTCGATCTGGTGCGAGAGGTGCTGGCCATGCCCGAGGCATGCCCGCTCGTCGCGCTCCAGGAGATGCAGCGGCGCATTGACGCCGACCCGCTGGCCCGCCGGCCGATCGGCCTGGTCTACGGCGGGGCGACAAAGATCAAGGGCTACGTCTTCGAGGCCCCGAAGCTGCCGGAGATCCGCGGGGCCAGCGCCCTGCTCGACTGGGTGGGCGAGCAGGGCGTCAACCGGATCTGGCGCGAACATCTGCCCATCGCGACCCCCGCTGATACCCTCCATCCCGCTATCGTCTACGCCGGCGGCGGCTCGTTCCTGGCCTTCGCTCCGGCAGAACTGGCTCCCGCGCTGGCGACCGCCGTCGAACGCGAATACACGACCCAGACCCTCACCGCCAACAGCGTGGCGGTGGCCGCCAGCTTCAACCTGCTGGAGTTGCGCTACGGGCGGCTCTACCCCGCCGGGCGCCAGGGCGAACCGTACTGGGTCGAACGCTTCCTTGCGGATTGCCAGGACGAGCGCAAACGGGCCGCCCTGCTCGAATACTACTATCCTCCGGAAGGCGTCGCTTCCGGGGACACGAGCGACGAGGCATTACGGAGGCGCTTCTTCAACCGCAAGACCTTCGGCGAGCTGGTGACGGTGCTGGCGACCATGTTCAACCACCGCCGCGACGAGCGCGCCAGCCACGGCGAAACGCGCAGTCTGCCCCATTACGCGATGATGCCGTGGGCGGAAAAGTGCCAGAGCAGCGATGTGCGTCCCGCGGTGATAACCGCGCGGGTTGGCAGTGATGATCGTCTCCTGAGCGAGCCCTCGGCGCGCAAACTGGCCGCCGGGCGGGCCGTCAAA
Source organism: Chloroflexaceae bacterium (assembly GCA_026417815.1). Lineage (GTDB taxonomy): Bacteria > Chloroflexota > Chloroflexia > Chloroflexales > Chloroflexaceae > JACAEO01. The sequence continues at coordinate 1,709 of JAOACN010000312.1, forward strand.
GGCGTCGAGATCGGTAGCCTCGTTTCCAACCTGAAACCCTGGACTGTACCGGAGGATCTTGAAGCCCGATCCTGGGAACGGCGCTGGCTGGACTATCTCCGGAGCGAGGAAGGGCGGCGGACCGCCTACGCCGTTGATCTTCAGGAACGTAGCGCCGATCCAGCGAAAGATCTGGCCGACATCGGGGCCGCCTCGACGCCAGGGCGCTACATCGGCCTGATCTACGCCGATGGCAACAACATCGGGCGGCTGATGGCGACCCTGGCCACGCCCGCGGCCTATCACGCCGTTTCCCGGGCCTTGAGCGACGTGGCCCAGAATGCCGTCTTCGCCGCCCTGGCGCGCCATCTCCGGCCCGTCGAGGCGCGGGACGAGGAAACCGGCAATCGGCGCCCTGTCCACCCCTTCGAGATCCTGACCATCGGCGGCGATGACCTGTTTGTCATCGTGCCGGGCAGCAAGGCGTTCGATGTTGCCTTGAGCATTGCCCGGAACTTTGAACGCGAGTTGACCGGGCGCTTTAAGGGACTGGAACGGTCCGTCGGGCTGTCGGTTCTAACGTCACAGCGTATTCCAATGCGCTACGCCGGAGACGATGTCACGGCAAAGGAACTGGGTGAGTTCTTGCCCTCGGTCGGGCTTTCGGCGGGGGTGTTAATCGCCCAGGAGAACACGCCCTTCTTCTTCCTGCGCGACCGGGTCGAGGAACTGCAGAAGTTAGCCAAGAAGCGCGCCAGAACGAGCGCAAAGCAGAGCTTCTATGGCGGAGCGGTGGACTTTATGGCGATGAAATCCATCACCATGGTGAGCGACGATATTGCCGCCTTCCGCAAGGAGGCCCTGGGCGACCACAAGGAGAGCCGGCGCCGCCTGACGGCCCGCCCGTATACCTGGGCCGAGTTCGCCGGCCTCCTGGCGACCGTCCGCACGCTCAAGCAGGCTCGCATGCCCCGTTCCCAGCTCTACCGCCTGCGCCGCGCGCTGGACGCCGATCAGGGCGACAGTGTGCTCGTCAGCACGATGGAGTACCTCTACACCCGCGCCCGGCTTGGCAAGCCGCTTGATAAGACCCTGCTGACCCATATCGAGCAAGCCTGGTGCTATCCATCGGTTGGCGCGACAGGCCGCATCGGTATGCCGCCCTGGTCGCCCTGGCCGAAGGAATGGACCGAAAAGAACGGCAAGCCAGCCTACGAGACGATCTGGCCCGATTTGCTGGAAGCCTATGAGTTCGTGGAGACCGACGGTCACTCCCAGGTCGCGCCGGAGGCGAATGCAGCGGAACCATCTGTTGCGGAGGCGTAATGGAGCTACGGATCGCGTTAACCATCACCAGCCGCACCCCTGTCAGCGTCGGGGCCGGTGGTAGTGTCGGCGCCCTGGCCGACAAGAGTATCGTCCGCGACGGCTGGGGACGCCCGATCATCCCCGGCTCTCAGGTGAAGGGCAAATTGCGCTGGGCCGCCGAGCAACTGCTGCGCGGCCTGGGGCAGGATGTTCCGACCCCATTTGAAGGGCCGAAACGTGAGGAGTTGCCCACCCTGGTCCGTGACCTCTTCGGCAGCCCCCGGCAACGCTCGCCGCTCTTCTTCGCCGATCTGCCCGGGGTGATCGGCGACCCGGCGCGCCTCGACGCCCTGCGCGACAGCCCGGAGCAGCGGAGCAGCCAGATCCGGCCCTCGGTGGCCCTCGACCGCCGGCGCCGCACGGCCGCCGACAATCTTCTCGTCTTCCAGGAAACCGCGCTGGAGACGACCAGCTTTTATTCGGAACGGGCCATCACCGGCAGGGTTGATAGCCTGGATCACGTGGCGCTGCTGTGGGTGGCGGCGGGCCTGAGCACCCGCTGGGGCGGGGCCAAATCGCGGGGTCTGGGCTGGGCCGAGGTGACCGCGCGAGTCTGGGTGGATGGCGACGAACGGAGCGCCGACCGGTTGCGCGCGGATGTACGCGCCCTGGTGGCAGGTAGCGGAGGCCGGTAATGCTGCTGCTCACCTTTGATCTCGAAGCCCTGGCGCCGCTGACCTTTCCCGAGCGCAAGCCCGGCGTGCAATTCAACGCCAGCCTGCCCTACGTGCCCGGCGCGGCGCTCTTCGGCGCCCTGGGCCAGATCTTCGGCGCTCAAGCCGCGTTTGATGAGGCGCTCTTCCGCGCCATTCGCTGCCACAACGCCTACCCGGCGCGGCCGGAAGACCCCTGGGTGCGCCCGCTCCCGGCGACCGCCATCCAGCCCAGGGGCGCGGACGAAGGCGAACGCGTGGCCGACTCGCTCTACGCGCGGGTGTGCTGGGAGCGCCAGCAGCCCCTGGCACTGATCTATGCCCCCACTGATATCGATGGACGGCCCTGGGAGGCGGTGGGCCAGAAGTTCTACACCCTGAGCGGCGACCGTCTCCAGTACTGCAGCGTTCAGCAGCGCGTCCTGACGCGTGTGGGGATCAACCGGCAGCGCGGCACGGCCGAGGACCGGCGCCTGTACTCGCTGCTGGCCATCCGTGAAACGACGGAAGTCAAAGCCGAAGGAGGCTCGCGCCGCGCGCCGACCCGCTTCCGCGGCAGCATCGCGCTGCCGGATGGCAGCGAGGAGCGAGTGCGCCGGACCCTCGCCCAGATTACCCACCTGGGCGGGCGGCAGACCAGCGGGTTGGGTGCGGTGAAGGTCGAAGTGTCTTCGACCGATGCTCGTGCCGATGAGGCGCGGCAGGTACAGCAACGAGTCGCGGCGATGACGCGGCGCTTTCGGGAGCAGGCGCAGTTGTACGAGGCTCTCGGCGGGGCGCCGTGGCCGATTACAGGCAGCATCTTTACGCTCAACCTGCTCGCCGATGCGTTTCTGTTCGAACACGGCTGGCTGCCCACGCAGGAGTTGAGCGCCGAACAGCTTAAAGAGTTGACCGGCATCGAGGCGGCCCTGGTGCGCGCTTTCACCACCACCAGAATGATCGGCGGATGGAACGTGCTCTGGCAGCGCCCCAAGCCCACCGGCGCGGCGGTGGCGATGGGCGGGGTGTTTGTCTTCCAGACCGACCGGCCGCTGAATGAGGAGGATTGCAAGCGCCTGGCGCACCTCCAGCTTGACGGCATCGGCGAGCGCCGCAACGAGGGCTACGGTCAGGTGCGCGTCTGCGATGAGTTCCATCTACGCTAACGCCAAGGAGCGATCATGAATACAAACGCGTTGGAACCCGCGATCCTGCGCCGCGATCTGCTGCTGCAGGAGGCGATTGATCAGCAACTCGACACCCTGGTGCGCCAGGCGAACCGGACCGCGGCGCTTCTCAAAGACACCAGAATGGAAAAAAACCAGTTGCGCAACGTGCTTAACGTCGCCGTTACCTCACGCTCGCCAGAAGTGGTGATCAACTTTATCCGCTACCAGATTGCCCGGGAGCAGGACAAGTGGAGCCGCGACCGGGAAGGCTTCGGGCATACAGTGATCGAGGATCTGCGCGGGATCGTTGATCGACTCGCCGCTCGCGTCGAGGAAACCGTCAAGAAAGAAATGCCCGATGCGCCGCAGGCGGAAACCCTGCGCCACAGCGCCTATGTGCGCCTGATGCAACTCTACCTCGGCTACCTTAACCGGGCCTTCTATTACGGCAAGGAGACCGGTGATTTTGAGCGACTACGGGAGGGCGCCAATGCCTGACGAACTGGACTATTCCTTCGCCGCGCTGCGCAACCGCCTGACCGTGCGCGGCGAACTGGTGGCGCTGAGCGGGCTGCGCATCGGCGCCGGCCGCGAAAGCGGCGTGGTGGGCAACGACCTCCCGGTGCTGCGCGATGCCTTCGAGCGCCCGTTCATCCCCGGCGCATCGCTGAAAGGCGCCTTCCGCGCCCGCGTCGAGGCGCTGATCCACAGCGCGGCCCCTGACCAGGCCCGCGACCTGGAGGCCATCGAGCGGCGCATGCGCAATGGTATGGCCGAAGAGCAGGATGCCGAGATCTGGCGCGAATCGACCATGATCGAATTGACCTTCGGCGCGCCGTGGGTCGGCGGGCGGATCTTCTTCAAGGACGCCCCGGTGAAAGCGGATCTCTGGTTCGGGCAGTTCGAGGTGCGCAATGGCGTGGCGCTCAACCGAGATACCGAGACGGTCGAGCAGGGGCTGTTGTACGACTATGAAGTGGTCCCCGCCGGCACGCGCTTCGAGATGGAACTGGCGCTGGAAAACGCCGCCGACTGGCAGTTGGGGATGGTGCTCCTGGCGCTGCAACCCTGGGAGCGCGGCGACGTGCAGATCGGCGGCTTCCGCAGCCGCGGTCTGGGGCACGTGCGACTGGAGGGGGTCACGCACAGCTACATCGCCTTGCGCCCCGGCAACGCCGATGATGTTCTGGCCTTTCTCGACGGCGCGGGCGACGCGCCGACCGCGGAGCAGATCGCGGCCTGGAAGCGGGCGTTCCGGGAGGAACTGCGCCGCCGGGCCATCGCGCAGAGCAGGGGGTAAGCAGCTATGCACAAGGCGACGTTTCTCGAAGGAACCATCAACCTCACCATCGCTCCCGATGGGCCGATCCTGATCAAGGCCGGCGAGAGCGGCGGCGCCGACCCGACCCTGCCGGATATGGAGTTTGTGCGCAGCCAGAGCCGCATCTACCTGCCCGGCCCCTCGCTCAAGGGAGTGGTGCGCGCCCAGTGCGAACGTATCTGCCGTTCGCTGGACGGCCCGACCCGGTACGACCTGGCGCGCCAGCGGCGCGGCGACGACGAGTTTATTCCGCCCCTGGCCGATAACCCGCTGGTCGAACGGAAGCGTTACAAGCCGTATACGCGGGGCGGCGACGAGATGCGTTTCTCTTCGGGGATCTATTTCGAGGAACTGCGCAGCAACAGTAACGCCGCTGGCGATACTGCGCTGATCTACCGCCGTTCTTCGCTGGTGAGCCAGATCTTCGGCCACACCAGCCTGGCCGGGCGGGTACGCTTCGCCGATGCCTATCCCACCGGGGAGGTACTCATTGAGGAGCGCAACGGCGTGGCGATCGACCGCATCTACGGCTCGGTCGCGGTCGGCCCCTTTAACTACGAAACCGTGGTAGGCGGGGCCTTCGCCACCCGCATCGACTTCAAGAACCTGACCCTGGCGCAACTGGCCCTGCTGGGCCTGGCCCTGCGCGACCTGGCCGAGGGGCGCGTGGGCATCGGCTTCGGCAAGTCGCGCGGGTTGGGGCGGGTGAAGATCACCTTTGATTCCCTGCGCATCTTCTACCCGACCTGCGAACTGGCAAGCGGGGCATTGCGCCTGCTCGACGGGCGCGAGGCGGCGCCGGCGGGCAAGCTGGCCGGCCTGGGCGCGCTGTGCGCCGATGGCCGCTACCAGGGCTACGCTCTGCCGCCGCGCGAGGTTGATCTGGCCGATCTTCCCGAAGGACTGGCCTGCCAGCCCGACGAGATCATGGGCGTGAGCCTTACGGCTACGGGCGACGAGCAGGTCCGCGCCATCTGGAAAGCCTGCATGCCCGCCTGGCGCTGGGAGGTCGGCCTATGAAAAAAGGCTACCTGTACCGCATCGCTCGGGCCGACGCTGCGCGCGTCCGCGAGCTGGCGGGGGAGGTTGTCGGCCTGCCCTGCTGGAGCTTCGGCGGCGCGGCGCTGTGTGATCTCGACCCCGGCAAGGGGACCGACAATCTGCGCCCGATCAGGGCGCTCGGCAGGCTGGAGGATCTTGACCTGCGCGGCGACCTTGGCCACATCTTTTCGGCCCGCGCCGAGGTGCGCTGGAAGCGGCGCGACGACGGATCCTACGACGTGCTGGTGCTGAGCGAACAGGCCCTCAGCATCACAGGATTGCAAACCCTGGGCGAAGAGTGGGACGTGAGCGAGCCTCCGGCGCGCAACAAGATCATCCAGACTGGCCAGTATCCCCCGCTGACGTACCTGACCTATCACGCGCCCAACGGCGCCGCGCAATTCGTGCGCTACAGCCACCCCGAGGTGACGCCATGACGAACCGCGACCGCGGGCGCGGCCCGCAACAGCCACCCCTGCCCAAACCCTACGACTTCGTGCCGCTGCCAGCAGGTAAACCGCAGCGCCAGCCGCCCGCCGGTCATCACCGCTACCAGCCCGGCGCCCTCAGCGGCACGCTCCAGGCGGTCATCGTAGCCCGCTCGCCGGTGCACGTCGCCTCGGGCATTCTGGAGCAGGTTCCGGGCGATCGGCAGTATCCCCTGGTCAAGGGGCACTTCCGCACCGGCGGCGTTCCGGCCATTCCGGCCACCTCGCTCAAAGGCTGCGTCCGCAGCATTGTGGAGGCCATCAGCCGTTCGGCGGTACAGGTCACCCGTGCCCAGGCCCTGCCGAACGACTATCGTCCGCCCCGTTCCGCCGAGGAACTGGACGTGGCCCAGCGCATCTTCGGCGCGCTGGGGTACCAGGGCCTGGCCCGCTTCGCCGACGCGCCGCTGCGGGAGGGGAAGGTGATCACCGTGCCCACGCCGCAACTCTTCCGCCCGCGCCCCGAGGCCATGGACGCCTACTTCGACGGGCGCACCCCGCGGGGGCGCAAGTTCTACATGCACGGCAAACTGGCAAAGGGCAACCTGCCCCTGGAAGCCTGCGACGTGGGGAGCCGCTTCGACCTGCGCCTGGACTTCAGCAACCTGACGCCGGGCGAACTGGGGCTGATCCTGATCGCCCTGGGTCTGGGCGAGCCGCGGCTATGGCCCAAGCTCGGCGGCGGCAAACCGGCCTGCCTGGGAACGATCGAGGTGCTTGAGCCGCGCCTGACGCGCGATGACCCTCAGGCGCGCTACGCCGACTTCGACGCCGGCGCCGCGCCGCTCGACGTCGCACCCCTGATTGCCGCTGCCCGTGAGGAAGGACTGGCGCTTGAGCCGCAACTCAAGCGTCTGGCCGAGACGCTGCGCTGGCCGCGGGAGGATCGAGAGTGCCCGGATAGGAGTTATTGATGCCAGGTACAATTAACCAGAAAGCCGCTACAATCTCCTTCTCTACCGCCGAACTCCTCGCCGCCGATCTGGCGGGGGCCGGGGTTGACCCCAACGAGGCCCAGAAGGCCCTGGCCTACCTGCGCAGCAAGCGCGATCCGAAGGCCTTCTTCGACTATTTGCAGGCCATCGTCACTAACGGCCGGGCGGTGATCCGCTTGGGCCAGACCCTCGACTACTACCGCAACCTGCAGGGCGCCTGCCAGCGCCACCTGCGCGGCATGGCCTACGAGGAGATGGCGCTGACCCTGGGGTGGGCGCTGCGGTTGCTGCGCTACTACCGCGCCGTGCCCTGGGCCGCCAAAGAGAAGGCCGCCGAGCCACGCGCGCCGGGCCAGGCCTCGCAGCAGGCAGCCGCCGCCAACACGGTCGCGGCAACGGGCGCGCGTCCGCAGCCCGCGCCTCCTGCCGCCCCTGCCCGTGAGCTTCCGGCGGTCGGGGCGACCTTTACCGGCAAAGTGATTGATGGCGACGATCAGTTCTTCGCGATCGAGGTGCCGGGCTTCAAGCCCGAACAGGTTTTTGCGGCGCTGAAAGTCGAGCCAGGGGTGCCGAAGTACCGCGTCGGCAAGGACAGCGCGAAGGTCGAGGTCACCGGCATCCGCGAGACCAGAACGGGCAAAACCGTCCTCGATGTGCGCCGCCCGGCCAAGCAGGGATAGGGGAGGTTTCAGTTCCGGGCGTTCCCGGTTGAGCGTTGCTCTATCTTCCCCTGTAGCTGGCGTGTGGAGGTGGGGAGGTGGGGAGGTGTGGGGGTGTGGAGGTGTGGAGGTGTGAAGGGGTGGAGGGAAAGGCCAGATTATCAGGCGGGTTTGAAGCGCGCTATGCAGAAAAGAGTCTGGCGCTTCAACCGGGTTGCCGCTGGCGCTCAGCAATGGTACGATTAACAACCAGTCGAACGTGATGCGCCTGAAATAGAGATCCGCTCGCGATGCACCGATCAGCGATCCCAAATAAACCACTCACATCCTATATGCTGTTCCTCTCAGCAACCTCCCGTTTCTTCCCGGTGTTGGGCGGCTGAGCGCAGGTATGAGCTATGGTTGATCGAACTCAGGGTCAGGCAATTAATGCCATTATCCGGGCCATTGTTGAACGGCTGGTTTACGGATTATCAGCCTGAGCGCATCGTCTTGTTCGGTTCATTTGCCGCCGGTGAACCAGATGCGGATAGCGATATCGATCTGCTGATCATCAAAACAACCACCGAATCTCCGTTGGAACGGCGCGTTCGGGTACGCCGGTTGGTTGCCGATCCAGAACGGCGCGTTCTTTTCTCTCCACTGGTACTGACCCCTGAGGCACTGGAGCGGCGACTGGCGCTGGGTGATCCGTTCTATCAAGACATTCTCGTGCGCGGCAAGACCCTTTATGTCCACAACTGAGTAGTCTGTGCATTGAGTTTTCCGGTATTTCGCTCGCCCTGTCATGCTGAGCGAAGCGAAGCATCTTCCGCCTCCCGGTGCGGTAGACCCCTCGCTCCGCTCGGGGTGACAGACACCGGGAAACTTCCTTTACAGACTACTGAGCACTCTGTGAACGAAGGTTTTCGGCAACTCCGCCCCCTCCCCACCCCTCCCCCAGTTTAGGGGCGGACAGAACAGGTGTGTCATGCTCATTGGCTTAGGCCGCGTGCCGCAGGTGCTCGCGCTTGCCGACCCGCCCGGTCATGCATACCGGGTCAGCCGCAGGCCGGGCGGTCTGCCAGCACTC
>JAOACN010000314.1 GCA_026417815.1 Chloroflexaceae bacterium
AGCGTCAGATGTGTATAAGAGACAGCTTCTCCTGGGAGCGAGGGCGTCCCGCCCTCGTCAGAAGTTCGAGGGCAAGATGCCCTCGCTCCCAGGTCTGCGGGGTTATCCCAACTCTGAACACGTGCGGTACGGGAGGGCAAAGCCCTCCCGTACCCTTCCTGTCCAGCGGGGACACGGGCAAGCGCCTACACCCGCTCGATGTACTCGCCGGTGCGCGTATCAATCTTCAAACGATCGCCCTCATTGATGAACCCCGGCACCTGGATGACCGCGCCCGTCTCCAACGTGGCCGGCTTGGTGACATTGGTGGCCGTATCGCCGCGCACCGCCACCGCCGTCTCGGTGACTTCGAGGATCACGAAGATCGGCAACTCGACGCCAAGGAGCGTCTCCTTCTCGGAGTCATAGACCAGGTCAACGGTCTCGTTCTCCTTGAGAAAGCGCGCCGCGTCACCGACCATCGCCGCCGAGACGGGGATCTGATCGTAGGTGTTATTGTCCATGAAGATAAAATCGTTGCCCTCACGGTAGAGGTACTGCATTGGGCGCCGCTCGATGCGCACAATATCAATATCCGCGCCCGCGCGCAATCGATCTTCAATTACCTTGCCATTGGCGAGGTTCTTCAACTTCACCCGCACGAAGGCGCGCCAGTTGCCCGGCGCCACGTGCTGAAACTCAACCACCTGATACAATTCGTTGTTGTAGCGGATCACCATGCCGTTGCGCAAATCTGATGTTGTGCCGGCTGCCATCTGCGTATCTCCTGTTTTGAACCTTATCCATTCCTGCAACGGCAGGTTCCGACGAAGCCGTGCCGCTGGCTGCTTCCACTATAGCCGCGCCTGGCGATCTCGGCAAGTTGGGATGGGGCGCAACCCCGCGGGGCTCTACGCCGTCCGCGCCACCATCACTGTGGACGGCGTCCTGCGTTACACGTCCACCCGGATCTACCCCATCATCGCTGCCAACAACCCCGGCGTTGTCGAGATCGTGGTCGAGCCGGTGTGATGATCGGGCAAGGGGATGGGAGGGTCCGGGAGAGTGTGGCCCTCCCGGACCCTCTTTCCTCGCTTCCTTCGAGAACGTCGAACAGGCTCGGATCACTTCACCTCTCCCACCACCTCGATCCCGTTCTGGGCCATATGGTGGAGGAAGAGCACGTGGTGCAGATCGCCATCGTGGGCCATGATCCCCAGCTCGCGGGCCACCGACACGGGAGTATCGTAGGTGTCCACCGCGCTGGCGGGCACAATCACCCGGCGCTTGAGGTTAAGGGCGTTGGCTTCCAGGCGCAGGTGCATCGCCGCGCTGTAGACGCACAGGTCGGTGCAATCGCCGACGATGATGAAGGTGTCCAGTTCGGGCCGCTCGCGCAGCCAGTCGCCCAGGCGCGTGCCGAGGTGCGAACTGAGCGAGTTCTTCTCAATGACCGTGATTGTGTCGGCGAACGGCAGTTCGGCCAGTTCGCGCACGGTCCGGCTTTCGGCGGTGCCCCTGATGCAGTGCGGCGGGTAGGCCGCGAACTCGGGCGCATCGGGATCGTGCGTGTCCTGGGTCAGCACAAACTGCCGCACCCCGAGGGCATACGCTCGCGTGAAGACATCTACCACCGGCTGAACCAATGCCCGCACCCGTGGCCCTGCCAGGGGGCCTTCGTTGCAGAAGCCGTCGATCATGTCGATGGAGAAGACCGCTACCCGCTCGGGGCGATCAGCGACGATTGTCGCCAGATCCGCCACGGGCAGGGCGGCATACCACTCCTCCAGGTAGCGCAGAAACGGCTCGGCGCTGCTCAGGTTGATGCTCCGGCTCATACGCGCTGCTCCTCTCTGGTTATAGTGTTTTTCTGACACTAATCTAGCAGATCCGGCGCCGGGTGTCAAGGCGGGGGAGTATGGGGCAACCGGGTTGCCCCACGCCCCGGCCTACCCGGCGACCAGCCCTGGCCCAACTCTCCGGGTTGCGAATGAGGCAACCGGCTTGCCCCACGCCCCGGCCGACCAGGCGACCAGGCCTGGCCCAACCCTCCGGGTTGCGAATGGGGCAACCGGCTTGCCCCACGCCCCGGCCGTGGAACGGCGCCCGGCGCCTTTGCCCCACGCCGGAGGGGTGCGGGGAAACCCGCTTTCCCCACGCCCCAACCCCCGGCCGCAGGGGTATGGGGAAAACGGGTTTCCCCATACGCTTTGCATTTCCTCGCGCCGTGTGCTAGACTATCCACGGTACGGGCCGGTAGCTCAGTGGAGTAGAGCACTAGTCTTCGGAACTAGGTGTCGGGGGTTCGAATCCCTCCCGGCCCGCCACCCGCGACGCTGCGACAGCGTCGCGTTTCTGTGTCGCACGGTCATCAACGATGGGTCGAGGACGCTACCCCGCCCGGCTGAAGGTCGCCCCGCCGCCGCCCGAACTCGCCGCGCGCTACCTGCACGACTGGCCGGGCCGCGAACTGTACCTGCATCCCGAACGCTTTCCGCCGCTCTCCTCTCCTGGCCTGTTCGGCGACACCCGCCCGCTGGAGCTGGACATTGGCTGCGCCACCGGCGACCTGGTGCTGGCCCTGGCCACCGCTCACCCCGAGGCCAACTACGTCGGCGTGGACATCGTCGCCAAGCCCCTCTGGCGTGCCGTGGAGCGAGCGGCGCGCGCCGGTCTCTCGAATGTGCGCTTCATCCACGCCGACGCACGCCTGATCTACCGCGCCGTGCCCGATGGCGCCCTGCGGGCCGCCTATGTTCACTTCCCGGCGCCCCTGCTGCGCAACCGCCAGCGCAACCAGTTGCTCATTTCTGCCGAGCTCCTCACCCAGATGCAGCGTTGCCTGGCCCCGGGCGGCGTGCTCAGCGTTATGACCGACCACCCCGAGGTCCACGCCGAGTTGCTCAGCCTGCTCCCTGTCGCCCCCGGGCTGCGTCTGGTCGAGCCGGCTGCCTGGTCGGCCACGCTGACCGAGGTGGTCAAATCCCACTACCATCGCCGCTGGGAGGCCCGGGGCCGCCAGATCTGGCGGGCGGAACTGGTGCGCTGCGCGGACACCGCTGATCCGCCCGCCCCCAATGCGTAACGGAAGTGAACCCCGGGTTGCCGATCGCATCCAATGCAGAGCGTTACGCCACAACGTTCCTCCCGGGCCGGGGCCTGGGGAAACCTGGTTTCCCCGGACTCACCCCAACCCACGGGCCGCGCGGTAGCGCCGGATCAAGGCATTCGTCGAACTGTCGTGGGCCAGGGCCGGCGCCTCGGCGCTGGCCAGTTCCGGGACGATCCGCCCGGCGAGGACCTTGCCTAGCTCCACTCCCCACTGGTCGAAGGGATTGATGCCCCAGATGACCCCCTGCACATAGACGCTGTGCTCGTAGAGCGCCACCAGCGCCCCCAGCACCCCCGGCGTCAGACGCTCGGCGAGGATGGTGCTGCTGGGCCGGTTGCCGGCGAAGGTGCGGTGGGGAACCAGTTCGGGCGCCACGCCCTCGGCGACAAGCTGCTCGGCGGGCTTGCCAAAGGCCAGCGCCTCGCCCTGGGCGAACATGTTGGCCATTAACTGGGCGTGGTGGTTGCCGATCGGGTTCAGGCTATGGCAGAATCCGATGAAGTCGGCGGGCACGAGCTTCGTGCCCTGGTGCAGCAACTGGTAGAAGGAATGCTGGCCATTTGTGCCCGGCTCGCCCCAGTAGATCGCCCCGGTCTGGTAATCAACCGCCACGCCGTCAAGGCGCACCGACTTGCCGTTGCTCTCCATGGTCAGTTGCTGCAAGTAGGCCGGCAGCCGTTTGAGGTACTGGTCATACGGCAGCACCGCATGGGTCTCGGCGTCGAAGAAGTTGGTGTACCAGACATCGAGCAGCCCGTGGATAACCGGCAGGTTGCGCTCCAGCGGCGCGGTGCGGAAGTGCTGGTCCATGGCGTGGAAGCCATCGAGCAAGGCGCGAAAGCCCTGCGGACCGAGGGCGATCATCGTCGAAAGGCCGATCGCCGAGGTCATCGAGTAGCGCCCGCCGACCC
>JAOACN010000462.1 GCA_026417815.1 Chloroflexaceae bacterium
AGATGTGTATAAGAGACAGCCGCTGTGCGGCCAGGCGCCGGCCGGCAGCGACGGCTTCGGGGTCGGCGCTGGGGCCAAGCACGTGCAGACGCTCGATACCAGTGAGGGCCGTGAGAGGGTCATCGCCGGCGGTAGCCAGGCAATCGCTGAGCAGCACTACGGCCTGTTCGGCCCGGGGCGCGCGAGCCAGTTGGACGGCGGCGGCACGCAGGGCAGCGGCGAGGTTGGTCACTCCCTTGCCGCGAAGGGCCAGCAGATCGTCAATCACCGCCTCGGGCGGGCGGCGGCGCCCCTGTTCTTGCAACACCAGCGCGTCGCGCGCGAAAACGATGATGCTGCAGTCGGTTTCCGCATCAACCGCCAGGAGGGTGGCCGCCGTGGCCATCGCCGCGGTTGCCAGAGCTTGCCCGCGCATCGAGCCGCTGTAGTCAACCAGCAGGGCGATCGCCCGCGCGGTTGCGCGCCAGCGGCGGGTAACCACATCGTCGAGGGTGACGGGCCGCCCCGGCGCGCGCTCGATGGTGCGCTCGAGATCAAGCTCACCCTCGGCGTAACCGGTTTCGACCATCAGACGGCGGTAGCCCTGCCGCCGGCGCCACCCGGCCCGTCCCAGGCGCAGAAAGACCCGCGCGGCCAGGCGGCGCGCCCTGGCCCGCAGTGCCGGGTCGGTGGCGGCGGCGAGGTCGCAGAGCAGGCTCAGGGCCGCGTCGGGATCGGTCTGACATAAACCGGCAAGACACTGTTCATCAAGCTCGCCTACCGCGGGCGAAACCACGTGAAAGTGTGGATGGGTCGCTGCCAGGTCGTACCGGCTCAACGTCCGGCGCCTGGCCGCCTGCACCGCGGCGCGGGTGTCGGCGCCGGTCACGATGCGGCCCCGGTCGCCGGCCGCTGGCGGCGTCGGCGGCTGGTCCGTTCCACGCTGCTCGGACGGCGGGGGCCGGGATGAGGACTCACGCTCCCGGGTGGCCAGAAGCTGGTCGAGCAACTCGGTCAGGATGGCCTCGGGCGCGCGTTCGCAGCCCTCGTCGAGCTTGATGCGACCGGAGAGGGCGGCCAGGGCGGCATCGAGCAGGGTGGCGCGCCCCGGGGCGGCCTCGCCGCGCAGACTACTCAATCCCCGGGCTACCAGCACCAGATCGATGGCCCCGCGTACCGAGGAACCGACACGAATGTCGGGGTGCGCGCGGGTCATGCGGGTCAGCGCGACCGCCATGGCCACCAGCGCCTCGTCGCCGCCGGTGGCCCGGCGCACAATCCGGCGCTCGGCTTCCTCATCCTGATACCCGATCGCCACCCGGCACATCCGGTCGGCGATGGCCTGGCTCACCCGGGCCGTACCCACGGCGTCGAAGGGGTTCATGGCGGCAATCAGCCGGAACCCTGCGCCGGCGCGGATGTGTCCGAGGCGGGGCACGTGGATCTCGCCCTCGGCCAGCACCGTGATCAGGACGTTGAGGGTCTCTTCGGGAACGCGGTTAAACTCCTCGATGTAGAGCAGCGCGCCTTCCCGCAGCGCCGTCAGGAGCGGTCCCGGTGTGAAGCACTCCGGCTGGTAGCCCTGTTGCAGAACCATGGCGGGATCAAACGACCCCAGCAGGCGCGCCGGGGTCAGTTCGGCGTTGCCCTCAACAAAGAACACCGGCAGACCCGCCGCGGCGGCCAGGGTTCGCAGCAGGGTTGATTTGCCCGTGCCCGGCGGCCCTTCGAGGACGATGTGGCGCCCGGTGGCGAGGGCCACGGCCAGCACCTCGGCCTCGCGGCGCAGCCCGACGATGGTCTGTTCGAGGCGTTCAAAGAGATGTTCGGTGGGAAACTGCATCAGGCGGCCCTTGAGCGTGGGAGGGCGAAGCCCTCCCACGGGCGGTGTCAGTGCTCGTGGATGATCACGCCGCGCACGTTCTTCCCGGCCAGCAGATCGTCATAGCCCTGGTTGATCTCCTCCAGGCGATAGCGCCGCGTCACCAGTTCATCGAGCTTGAGCTGGCCGTCGCGGTACAGATCGAGCAGCCTGCGAATGTCGTACATCGGATTGGAATGGCCAAAGAGCGTGCCCTTCACCTCTTTCTGGAAGAGGGTCATCACCGCGCCGGAGAGGTGCACGGTCTTCTTCGCGGGATCGGCCAGACCGGTGAGCACCATCGTGCCACCCTTGCGAATGACGTCAAACGCGGCCTGAACAACCTCTTCATTGACGATGTCCACTGTGACAATCGCCTTGTCGGCCCCCACGCCGCGGGTGAGTTGAGAGGCGAGTTGCTGCGCCTCTTCCGCCGTCGCGACGCTGTGGGTGGCGCCGAACTCCTCGGCTTTTTCGCGCTTATTGGCCAGCGGATCGACCGCGATGACATGCCGGGCGCCGGCGTGGGCGGCCCCTTGCACCGCGTTGATCCCGATACCGCCGATACCATAGATCACGACCGTATCTCCAGGGGTGACCTGGGCGGCATAGACCGCCGAACCCCAGCCGGTGGGAACGCCGCAGCCGACCAGGACGGCGACATCCAGGGGGATATCCGGGTCAATGACCACGCATGAGTTCTGCGAAATAACCGAGTAGCGGGCGAAGGTGCCGAGCATGCACATGGCGCCGAGATCCTGGCCCCTGGCGTGAAAGCGGAACGTGCCATCGGGCATCGCGCCTTCGAGGATGGTGGCGCCCATATCGCAGAGGTTCTGCTGGCCGGTCGAGCACCAGCGGCAGTGACCGCAGGAGGGAATGAACGAACAGACCACGTGGTCGCCCGGCTTGACGCGGGTGACGCCGGGGCCTACGGCTTCGATGATCCCCGCGCCTTCGTGGCCCCCGACGATCGGAAAGCGCGGCACCAGGTCGCCGTGCCGTAGATGCTCGTCGGAATGGCACAACCCCGCGGCGACGAAGCGGATCAGCACCTCACCGTCCCGTGGTTCGTCGAGTTCAACTTCCTCGATCGCCCACGGCTGGCCGACATCCCAGAGCACCGCTGCGGTCGTCTTCATTGACTGGTTCCTTTCTGTTTACGGTCTACTGTTGATGAGACTTCGTCTCAGCGGGGGAGCGGGGGCCGCGGGCCACCGCAGGATTTCCCGTTCCGATGCGGCGCAGCTTCGCCGCACCGCATCAGAGCAGGGCTTTCGGAGGGGCTTTGCCCCTCCGAGCCTTGCCTGTACCCCTGCCGGGGAGATGCTGTACGCAACCCGGAGGGTGGCGCACACCAGGTTCTCCCGGCAACTTTTCTATTGGAAACTGTTCCTGTGGGTTATAAGTATTATACCTAACTGTGCGAAAACCGACAAGGAAAGGAACACAGTCCTGAACGGGGTGATCAGGTTCCCGCGCGCCCCGCGGCGCCGCCGCCACCTGTGGCAGGTGTGGGGGCGAAACATCTTTCGCCCGTAGGTTGTTTATCCCCGCGGCGGCGCGGCCACCCGCCGGTAGGGGCGATACACTGGCTGCCACATGGCCGCCTCAATCCCGCGCGCCAGTTCATCGTCGGCCATAGGAGGCGCCACGCCCTCGGCCATGGCCGCCCGGGCGACGGCGTGGGCCACGTCGCGGGAGACCTGGCGCACGTCCTCCAGCGCCGGGTAGAGCGCCAGTCGCGGATCACGGCGCATGGGCGCGCGGGCGCTGAGGGCCCGCGCCGCCGCGATGAACATGCCATCGGTCACCCGGCGCGCCCCGCTGACCAGCACCCCCAGTCCCACACCGGGAAAGATAAAGGCGTTGTTGCACTGCCCGATCGGCACGCTCTGCCCATTGACATTGACCGGCGCGAACGGGCTGCCCGTGGCAACCAGCGCGCGCCCGTCGGTCCAGGCCAGCAGATCGGCGGGGCGGGCCTCGCTCTTGCTGGTGGGGTTGGAGAGGGGGAAGATCACCGGTCGCGGAGCATGGGCGGCCATGGCCCGCACAATGGCCTCGTTGAACGCGCCGGGTTGCGCGGCCGTGCCCAGCAGCGCCGTCGGTCGCACCTGCTGCACCACTTCGAGCAAGGGGATGCGCGCCAGGTCGGCATAACCCCAGGCGGCCACCTGCTCCACAGGGTGGGCGTAGACCTGCTTGGCCGGTTCCAGATCGGCGCGCCCGCTATGCACCAGGCCGCGGCTGTCAACCAGCCAGATCGCCGCCCGCGCCTCGGCGAGGCTGCGGCCCGCGTGGACCATGGCGGCCACAATCTGGTCGGCGATGCCGATGGCCGCCGAACCGGCCCCCAGAATGACCACGCGCTGCTCGCCGAGGGGGATGCCGGTGATGTCGGCGGCGGTGATCAGCCCGGCCAGGGTGACCGCGCCGGTGCCCTGGATGTCGTCGTTGAAGGTGCAGAGCTGGTCGCGGTAGCGTTCGAGCAACCGGGCGGCGTTCTGTTTGGCGAAATCCTCCCACTGGAGAATGGCGTTGGGGAAGAGGTTCCTGACCGCCTGCACGAAGCTCTCGACGAAGTCGTCGTACTCGGCGCCGCGCACGCGCTGGTGGCGCCAGCCCAGGTACAGCGGATCCTCGAGCAGTTCCTGGTTGTTGGTGCCCGTATCGAGCACCACGGGCAGCGTCGTGGCCGGGTGAATGCCCGCGCAGAGCGTATAGAGCGACAGCTTGCCCACCGGGATGCCCATGCCGCCGACCCCCAGATCGCCCAGGCCCAGGATGCGCTCGCCGTCGGTAACGACGATGACCCGCACATCTTTGATCGGGGCGTGGCCCAGCATCGCGGCGAGATGCTGGCGATAGGGATAGGCCAGGTAGATGCCGCGCGGGCGCCGGTAGATGTGGCTGTACTGCTGGCAGGCCAGCCCGACGGTGGGCGTATAGATGATCGGCAGCATCTCGCTGACGTGGGCCTGCACCAGGGCGTAGAAGAGGGTCTCGTTGCGGTCGTGAAGCGCGGCCAGGTAGATGTACTTCTCCAGGTCGCTCGGCTTCTGGCGGTAGCTCTCGTAGGTGCGGACGAGTTGTTCGTCGAGGGTCGCGACGTGGGGCGGTAACAGACCGAGGAGATCGAACTCCAGCCGTTCGGCCTCGGTGAAGGCGCTGCCCTTGTTCAACAGCGGATTGTCGAGGAGTTGCTGACCACTGATGTGTACGTCGAGGGGCGGCAGGTCGGCGCTCATTGCAGGACCTTCCCTTTCTCAGCGGGGAGGGGCGGCCCGCAGAGAGCGACACGCCCCTGTGAACAGTATCGTCGCGTGGGAACAAGCCGGAGTGATTATAGCGTTTCTCACTCACTGATGTACTGCGCCCAATCCAAAATCCAAAATCAAAAATCTACAATCGCCCCTGTAAGCTCTTCGCTGACCCGCCACAACTCGCGCTGCAGCCGCCGGTCGGTGGCGGGTTTTGCTACGCGCCGCGGGCGCCGTTTCACGAAGTAGGCCCCGCTGATCCCCGCTACCTCAGGAGAACTCGCCAGATAGGTGGTGGTCTCGGCGCCAGCGGCGGGGCTGACCATTACTGCGGTGATCAGCCGTTGCAGCAGTTTCTGAGGCCACGTCGGGCGCGGCCAGAGTTGCCAGATGTTCGTGGCGACGTGGCCAGGATGCAGCGAGTTGGCGGTGACGCCGCTCCCCCGCAGCCGCTCCGCCAGTTCCTGCGTCCAGAGTTGCACAGCAAGTTTGGAGGTGGCGTAGGCGCGAAAGCCGTCGTAGTGGCGGGTCAGTTGCAGGTCGTTCAGATCGAGCCGTCCGTAGCGATAGGCGTCGGAACTGACATTGACGATCCGCGCGCCGGGACTCTGGACGAGCAGGCGGATCAGCCCGGCGGTGAGCAGGAACGGGCCAAAGTAGTTGGTGGCCATGGTGCGCTCGAAGCCGTCTTCGGTTTCCTGGCGCTGGAGGAAGAATGCCCCTGCGTTGTTGATCAGCACGTCCAGCCGGGTGTGGCGCTCGCGCACCTCGGCGATGCACCGCCGCACCGAGCGCAGCGAGGCCAGATCCAGCGCCGTCACGCTGATGCGCGGGTTGCCGCTCTCGCGCAGCAGGCTGCCGCAGACGCGGTAGGCTTTTTCCAGGTTGCGGCAGGCCAGGATCAGCGTGGCGCCCTGCCGGGCCAGGCTGCGGGCCGTCTCCAGCCCGATGCCGCTGGTGGCCCCGGTGAGCAGGACGCTGCGATCGCGCATCACGATTGTCGCTCCTTCCTCTGAGGTTCGCGCTTCTCAATTCTACGCCGGTTGTTCATTTACTGAAATTGACTTATATGAACAGACAGGGCTAATGCATAGTCTTTCAGGCGAGCCCCAGACTCCGCTGTTTCGCCGGTTCTGGCGGCCACGCCGCCAGAACCAGGGAAACATGACCGTATCGGGCGGCTATGCCGCCCCAACCCCCCGCCGGAGGCGGATGTGCGTCAGGCGTGATGAACAGGTGGCGGCGACAAAACCCCGAGTTCCCCGGCGCCGGCTGGCCGGTGTGTCGCCTATGGGTGCTATTCGGAGGGTTGCATCCATCCCCAAAGGGAAGGTTTGTGGGGGCGCGGCCCTCCCAGGAAAACACCCTGGCAGTGTTCCGAGTCATTGCAAGGACCGTCTATGGGAGAACGTTTCATCGGGATCGATGTCGGCTCGACGACGGTCAAGGTAGTGTTGCTCGACGAGACCGGCGCGTTCCTCACCCATCGCTACCGCCGCTCGAATGGACAGCCCCGCGCCACGTTGATTGCCTGCCTGCGCGATCTGGCTGCCGCGCATGATCCCGCGGCCATCGCCGGGGTGTGCCTGACCGGTTCGGGCGGCGAGGCCATCGCCCGGTTGATCGGGTGCCGTCACGTCAACGAGTTGATCTCCCAGACCCGCGCGGTGGGCGCGCTGCATCCCGAGGCGCGCTCGGTGATCGAGATCGGCGGGCAGGACAGTAAGTTCCTCGCCCTCGACTGGGACGCGACCACGAACCAGATGCGCCTGGTTGATTTCGCCATGAACTCCCTCTGCGCCGCCGGGACCGGCTCGTTCCTCGACCAGTAGGCCGAGCGCCTGGGCATCGCCATCGAGGGCGAGTTCGCCCGGCTGGCCCTGCAGTCGAACAACCCGGCCCGCATCGCCGGGCGCTGCACGGTTTTCGCCAAGTCCGACATGATCCACCTGCAGCAGCAGGGCCGCCCGTTGCCCGACATTCTGGCCGGTCTCTGCCTGGCGCTGGCGCGCAATTTCAAGAGTGTGGTGGCCCGGGGCAAGCGTTTTACGCCGCCCATCCTCTTCCAGGGCGGGGTGGCCTACAACCAGGCCGTGGTGCGGGCCTTCGAGACAGTGCTGGAACTGGCCCCCGGCGAGTTGATTGTACCCGAACGCCACGAGGTGATGGCGGCCCTGGGCGCGGCGCTGATCGCCCGCGACGACGCCGCACGCGGCTCGACGGCGCGCCTGCCCGAGCTTGAGCGCCTCGAGGCGGTGTTGCAGGTCCCGGCGCCGCGACGGGCCATGCCGCCCCTGCGCCCGGTTGTCGCCGGGTCAGCCACGACGCCCATCTGTTGCGCCAGCGCCCTCGCTGGTCGCCTGCCGGTGTACCTGGGGATTGATGTCGGTTCGATCAGCACCAATCTGGTGCTGGTCGAGGCCAGCGGCCGGGTGGTCGCCCGGCGCTACCTGCTCACCGCCGGGCGGCCGCTGGAGGCGGTGCGGCAGGGGTTAGGCGAGTTGCGGGACGAGGTGGGCGACCGGGTCGAGGTGCGTGGCGTGGGGACGACCGGCTCGGGGCGCTACCTGACCGCCGATTTTGTCGGTGCCGATGTGGTGCGCAACGAGATCGCCGCCCAGGCTCGCGCCGCTATGGCCCTCGACCCCACGGTGGATACGATCTTCGAGATCGGCGGGCAGGATAGCAAGTACATCCGCCTGGCCCACGGGGCAGTGGTGGACTTCGCCATGAACAGCGCCTGCGCCGCCGGCACCGGCTCGTTCCTCGAGGAGCAGGCCGACCGGCTACGCATCAGCGTGCGCCAGGAGTTCAGCGAGCTGGCCTTTGCCACCGGGCAACCCGCCGCCCTGGGGGAGCGGTGCACCGTGTTCATGGAGTCCGACCTGGTGCACCACCAGCAGCAGGGGGCGGGGCAGGCCGACCTGGTGGGCGGGCTGGCCTACGCCGTGGCGCAGAACTACCTGAACCGGGTGGTGGCCGGGCGGCCCCTGGGCGCGCGGATCTTCTTCCAGGGCGGGGTGGCCGCCAATCGGGCGGTGGTGGCGGCCTTCGAGGCCCTCACCGGGCGGACCATCACCGTGCCGCCGCACCACGATGTCACCGGGGCGATCGGGGCGGCCCTGCTGGCACGGGAGGAACTGGCCCGCCAGGCCAACGGCGCCGCCCCGCCGACGCGCTTCCGGGGCTTCGACCTCTCCGACCGGCACTACGCGACCAGCACCTTCGTCTGCCAGGCCTGCCCGAACCTGTGCGAGGTCAACCGGGTGACCATCGCCGGTGAGCCGCCGATCTTCTACGGCGCGCTCTGCGATCGCTTCGAGGAGGCCGGGCGCGCCCGCTCCCGCGGGGCCGATCTGCCCGATCACTTCGCCGAGCGGCAGCGCCTGTGGCTGGGCGACTACCGCGAGCCCGAGCGCCGGCCCGGACGTCTGCGCATCGGCCTGCCCCGCAGCCTGATCGTCTACGACATGTTTCCCTACTGGCGGGCCTTCTTCGCCCATCTGGGCATGGACGTGGTGCTCTCCGAGCCGACCAACCCGGCCCTCACGCGCCGCGCCCTGGAGCACGCCGCCGCCGAGACCTGCTTCCCCGTCAAGCTCGCCTTCGGTCACGCGCTCGATCTCCTCGACAAAGACGTGGATCGCCTCTTCGTGCCCGTGGTCGCCAGTCGCGAGGACCCCCAACCGGGCCAGGAGGAGAGCAACTACTGCCCCTTCATCCCTGCCACGGCCTACATGGTCGCCGCGCAACTGTCGTTGCATGGCCGGGAGACGCGGCCCATCCTCGGCGCCTTACGCACCCACGATCCGGCCTTCAAGCGCCACGACCTGCGACGCCTGGCCCGGGAGCTTGGCGTCTCGTGGGCGGCGATCAAGGCGGCGGACGCGGCGGGCAGCGCGGCGCAGCGATCGTTCTATGCCGCGCTGGAGGAGCGGGGCCGGGCCGCCCTGGCCGCGCTGCCCCCCGGCCGCCCGGCGGCGGTGCTGGTCGGGCATCCTTACAATACAAATGACCCGCGCCTGTGCCTCGACCTGCCCTACAAGCTCCGCAAGCTCGGCGTCGTGCCTATACCCCTCGACTACCTGCCGGTGCGCGGGGTGGATCTGTCCGACGAGTTTCCCCACATGTACTGGCGCGGCGGGCAGGAGATCCTCGCCGCCGGGCGCCTCATTCGCGACGATCCGCGTTTGCAGGCGATTGTGATCACCAATTTCGGCTGCGGCCCCGATTCCTTCCTCCTCGGCTACTTCAAGCGGATCATGGGCGACAAACCCTTCCTGGAGCTGGAAATTGACGAGCACACCGCCGACGCCGGGATCATCACCCGCTGCGAGGCGTTTTTTGACAGCCTGCGCATGAGGCAGGGCCTATGAGCGTATCTGCGCCCCAGAAGACCTACTACTTCCCATTCATGTGCGACCACGCCCTCATCCTGGCCGCGGCCTTTCGCGCCCAGGGGCAGCCGGCGGTCATGCTACCGCCGTCCACCGATGAGACGCTGGCGCTCGGGCTGGCCCAGTGCGGCGGGCGCGAGTGCGCTCCCTGCGTGCTGATCAGCGGCGACCTGGTGCGCCTGACCCGGCAGCCCGATTTCGACCCGGCGCGGGCGGTGCTGTTTATGGTCACCAGCAGCGGCTCCTGCCGCTTCGGGCAGTACGTCACCCTGCTGCGGCACGTCCTCGACCGGCTGGGTTTGCAGGAGGTGGAGATCACCGGCCCGACGGTCAACGACGCCTACCAGGGGCTGGGCAAGAACCCCCTGCGCCTGCGGCGCCTGATCTGGGAGGGGGCGGTGGCGGTGGATCTGTTGCAGAAGTTGCTGCACCGCTACCGGCCCTACGAACGCCAGCCGGGGGCCGCCGACGCGATCTACCAGCGTTGCCTGGAGGAAGTGGTGGCGGCCACCGAGGCCGGCGGCGGACGGGCGATGGTGGCGGCCATGGAGCGGGCCGCGCGGGCCTTCGAGGAACTGCCGGTGGAGACCTG
>JAOACN010000433.1 GCA_026417815.1 Chloroflexaceae bacterium
AAGCCGAGGCGCGCGCCCGCCGCGGGCGCAACAAGCAAGATGGCGGAGGACCGCGCCCTCCACGCCTCCCGAGGCCGCGCCGCGCAAGCCTGTGTTAGATCACCATCGAGACGTACTTCTCTTCCAGGTACTCGTTGATGCCCGTCGGACCGCCTTCGCGCCCGAAGCCGCTCTGCTTGTAACCGCCGAAGGGCGCCTGGGCCGTGGAGGGGATGGGGTCGTTAATGCCCACGATGCCGTACTCCAGGCCCTCGGCCATGCGCCAGGCCCGCCCCAGGTCGCGGGTGAAGCAGTACGCGGCCAGGCCGAAGGGGGTGGCGTTGGCCTGACGCAGTACTTCCTCCTCCCCGTCGAAGGGGATCAGCGGGGCCACGGGTCCGAAGGTCTCCTCGCGGGCCACCAGCATCTCGGCGCTGACATTGGCGAGCACCGTAGGCGTCCAGAAGTTACCCGCGCGCCCCTCGGCATAGGGGCCGCCACCGGTGAGCAGGGCGGCGCCCCCCGCCAGGGCGTCGGCAACGTGGCGCTCCACCTTGGCGCGGGCCTGCGCGTCAATCAGCGGGCCAATTACCGTGGCCGGGTCCAGCCCGTTGCCCACGCGCAACGCCGCCACCTGTTCGGCGAAGGCGGCGGCGAAACGCTCGTAGATCGGGCGCTCGACGAAGATCCGGTTGGCGCACACGCAGGTCTGCCCGGCATTACGAAACTTGGAGGCGATCGCCCCGCGCACCGCGCCGTCCAGGTCGGCGTCGGCAAAGACGATGAAGGGCGCGTTGCCCCCCAGTTCCAGCGAGAGGCGCTTCACCGTGTCCGCCGACTGACGGATCAGTAGCTTGCCGACCTCGGTGGAGCCGGTGAAGCTCACCTTGCGCACGCGCTCGTCGGCGAAAATGGTGTCCGCGAACGGCGTCGGGTCCTGGCAGGTTACAATGTTCAGCGCCCCTGCGGGCAGTCCGGCGTCGAGGAAGATCCGCCCCAGTTCCAGGGCCGAGAGGGGAGTCTGCTCCGCGGGTTTGACGATCGCGGTGCAGCCTGCGGCCAGGGCCGGACCGAGCTTGCGGGTGATCATGGCGCTGGGAAAGTTCCATGGCGTGATCATTGCGGCGATGCCCACCGGTTGCCGCAACAGCAGCAGGCGCTTGGTAGGCGTGCTGGCAGGGATGGTCATGCCGTAGATACGCTCGGCCTCGCCGGCGAACCAGGTGAGAAAACTGGCGGCATAGGCGATCTCGCCGCGGGCCTCGGCCAGGGGCTTGCCCTGCTCCAGGGTCATAATCGTCGCCAGGCGCTCCTGCTGCTCCAGCATAAGCGCGGCGGCCCGGCGCAGCACCGCCGCGCGGGCCGGGGCCGGCGTCGCCGCCCAGGTCGGAAAGGCCGCCGCCGCGGCCTCGATGGCCGCGCGGGTTTCCTCGGCGCCCCCGTCGGCCACCTCGGCGAGCCGCGCGCCCGTCGCGGGGTTGGTCACGGGAAAGGTCCTGGCCGTTTGCTGCCAGGCGCCGCCAATCAACAGGCCCCGGACGGCGTTGCCCAGAAGTTCGGCGGCGATGGTGTCTGCGTCAATGGACATAGGCGCTCCAACTGAGTCTGGCAAGAGGTGTTTATGACCTACGATGTCGTTGGCGTCGGCGTGGCCTCGCTCGACTTCATCGGCGTGATGGCCGGCGAACCGCACTTCGGCGCCAAGCAACCCCTGGCGGGCTGGCTCGAGATGGGCGGCGGCCCCGTTGCCACGGCGCTGGCGACCATGGCCCGCCTTGGCGCCCGCGTGGCCATGGCCGGCGCCGTGGGCGACGATGGCTACGGCGAACGCATTCTGCGCGACCTGCGCGCCTGGGGCGTCGATCCCGTCGGCATGCACGTGCGTCCAGGAACCTCGCACATCGCCTTCGTGCTCGCTGAACCGGGGCGCGATCGGCGCACCATCTTCTTCCACCACGACCCGGCGGTGCTGACCGGCATTCCTCTCGACCGCAACCTGATCACTTCGGCGCGGGCCCTGGCCCTCGATACGCATCTCACTGACGCGGCGTTGCAGGCCGCCCGCTGGATGCGCGCCGCTGGCGGCCTGGTGATGCTCGACGCCGAACGGGTACGCGAGCACACCCTGGAGTTGTTGCCCCTCTGCGACCTGCTGGTGGTCTCCGAGCGGTTCGGGCGCGAGGCCACCGGTATGGAGCATCCCTGGGAGGCCGCCCGCGTCCTCCACGATCGCCACGGGCGCCTGGCCCTGGTCACGGCGGGCGCGCGGGGGAGCTGGTGCGCCCACCAGGGCGAACTCTTTCACACCCCCGCCTTCGAGGTCGAACCGGTTGATACCACCGGCGCCGGTGATGTCTTCCACGGCGCCTTTCTCTACGCCCTGCTCGCTGGCGACGACGTCCGCCGCGCGGCGCGCTTCGCCAGCGCCGCCGCCGCCCTGAGTTGCAAGGGCCTCGGTGGACGGGGGAACCTTCCCACCCTCGACGCGATCAAAGAACTCCTCGGTTCGGCCTGAGGTAAACACGGAAAGGTGTGGGAGGGCCTGGCCCTCCCACACCCGTTCCAATCAAAACACGATCCGGCGCCGTCGCAGTGCCACGCTCTGCACCAGCCCGATCCCCAGCAGCACCGTAATCGTAAAGCTCCCGCCGTGGGAGATCAGCGGCAGCGGCAGCCCGGTGACCGGCAGCAGGCTCAGGTTCATTCCGATGTTGATCAACACGTGGATGAACAGCATCGTGAACACGCCCAGGGCCAGCAACCGTCCGAAGAGGTCGCGCGCCTGCCCCGCGATGTTCAGCGCCTGCCAGAGTAAGAGCGCCTGGAACATGATCAGCACCAGCGCGCCGATGAAGCCCATCTCTTCGGCAATGACGGCGAAGATGAAGTCGGTGTGCTGGACCGGCACGTAGTTGCCCTGGCTGAAGACGCCGTGCGTGAGCCCGGAGCCAAACCAGCCCCCCTGGCCGATGGCATTGAGCGCCTGCACGACGTTGTAGGCATCGTCCCGGTTCACCTGGGCCGGATCGGTGAGCAGGTAGAAGAAGGTTAACAGGCGGCGCCGCTGATACTCGTCGAGCAGCAGATCGCTGCTCCAGGCGAGGTAGAGCACTGGCACGGCCAGGAGCGCCAGCGCGCCGAATTGCCGCAGGCGCAGCCCGCTGCCCCAGGCTATGACCAGCCAGATCCCCAGCATCACCAGGGCCGTGCCCACGTCGGGCTGTAGCAGCACCAGCAGGGTGGGGAGCAGGCTGATCGCCAGCGCCCCCACGTGCACCAGCCAGCTCTCGCGCTGGTTCTCGAAGTGCTGAAAGTAGGCCGCCAGGGCAAGCACCAGCGCCAGTTTCGCCGGTTCAGCTGGCTGCACGGTGCGCTCGCCGATGGCGATCCAGCTCTGCGCCCCCCCGCTCACCTGGCCGACCACATGCACGATGCCCAGGATGCCGATCGTCACTATGTAGATCGGTCTGGCCAGACTGGAGAGCAACCGGTAATCGAGCAGCGTCGCCAGGGTCATGCCCACCAGGCCAACGCCGATGTAGACCAGTTGCCGTGGAAACAGCACGCTTAAGGGCGTTCCATTGAAGGTTACCGCGGAGAGGGTGGCGCTGTACACGGCCAGCGTGCCGATGACCAGCAACACCAGCACGCAGACGAGCAGGGGCCAGTTGTACTCGCGCCAGCGACGTGCTTCCATCGGCGGTCAGGTGGTCAGGGGCCGGTCGAGAGCCGCGGCGATGCGGCGCACCTGGTCCATCATAGCGGCAAAGCGTTCCGGCACCAGGGACTGGTGCCCATCGCACACGGCGAAGGCCGGATTATCGTGCACCTCGACGATCAACCCATCGGCGCCGGCGGCCACGGCCGCGCGGGCCATCGGCTGCACCTGATCCCAGCGGCCACTCGCGTGCGACGGATCAACGATCACCGGCAGGGGCGAGAGTTGCTTGAGCAGTGGCACGGCGCCCAGGTCGAGCGTAAAGCGGCGCGAGTCATCGAAGGTGCGAATCCCCCGCTCGCAGAGCACCACCTCGGCATTGCCTTCATTGAGGATGTACTCGGCGGCGAGCAGAAGATCCTGGAGGGTCGCGGCGAACCCGCGCTTGAGCAACACCGGGCGCCGAACGCGCCCCACTGCCCGCAGCAACGGATAGTTCTGCATATTGCGCGCCCCGATCTGGAGCATGTCGGCATACTCCAGCACCATGGGGAGCGTTTCCACCTCCATCACCTCGGTGACCACGGGCAGGCCGGTGGCGGCGCGGGCCTCGGCCAGGATCTTCAGCCCTGCCTCGCCGAGGCCCTGGAAGGCATACGGCGAGGTGCGCGGCTTGAAGGCCCCTCCCCGCAGAAGCGTGGCCCCGGCAGCCTTGACGGCCCGCGCCACGGTCAACGTCTGCTCCAGGCTCTCAACCGTACACGGGCCGGCCACGATCGTCACCCCCGGACCGCCGATGGGCACCCCGCCGACGCGCACCACGGTATCGGCCTCGCGAAACTCCCGGCTGACCAGTTTGTACGGCGCCGTGACGCGGATCAGATCGGCGACGCCGGGCAGGCGCAGCAACCGCGCCGCCTGCTCAATCGGCCCGCGATTGCCGGTGATCCCGATGGCCGTGCGGGTTGGGCCCGGCATGGGATGCGGCGTATACCCCATCGCCCGGATCTCCGCGCAGACCGCCTCGATCTGCTCCGCCGTGGCGTGGGCGTCCATCACAACCAGCATGATCCAGCCTGACCAGGGCCGGCGTCCGGCTGCCGGCCATGAGCGACCTGCGCGCCTCGGCTACTCCAGCACCCACGGGTCAACCGCGCGGCTCCAATCACCGATCAGTTCCTCGGGCTTGAAGAACAGGGCGGTTTCCCGCTCGCCGCTCTCGGGCGAGTCGGAGGCGTGGATCAGGTTTCGCCCGATGTCGATGCCAAAATCGCCCCGGATCGTCCCGGGGGCGGCCTTGGCCGGATTGGTCGCGCCCACCGTGGCGCGGATCATCTCGACGGTGCCGGGCTTGCCCGCCACCACCGCCACCACCACCGGCGCTGAGGTGATATAGCTCACCAGACTCGCGAAGAAGGCCTTCCCTTCGTGCTCGGCGTAGTGCCGTCGGGCCAGGGCCTCATCTACCTGCATGAGTTTCAGACCGGCGAACTTCAGCCCACGCTGCTCCAGGCGCGTGAGGATCGGCCCGATCAGGCCGCGCTGAACGGCGTCGGGCTTGATGATGATCAGTGCGCGCTCCATAGCCCCTCGTGTGACTATTACGATGCCCGCATTACTATACCATAGATGTGAAAAAACCTCCTCAGGGGAGGTTTGGCAGGGCTGATGCGACGTCTTTGGGGCGAGCCCCCACACCCCACCGCCGGCGATTGTTGCAGCCTGGCCGCGTGCGGGGTTTTCAGGTTTACCCACCCTCTGCCCACCGGGGGGCGAGCGATCCCGACGCCGGTGGGAGGGGGAAACCCGGTTTCCCCACGCCCCGGCGCGAGGATTGGCAAGGCGCCAGAACAGAATCTGGCGCCAGGGAGGCTTCCCTGGCGCCAGGCGGCGCATCTCGTGTGGCGAACGAAATCAGATCGGCACGGCCTCGCCGATGCGTTTGGCCGCGCGACGCATCTCCATTTTGATCAGCCCCAGGTTGACAACGCGCTGCGTGATCACCACCAGAATCAGCTCCCGGGCTTCCAGGAGCAGGATCGACCCATCCTTCGCGTCAATGATAGCATCAACCAGGGTGCCCACACCGATGCGCTTGGTGGCCTTGTCAATCTCGCCGAAGACGGCTGCCGACATCGCTCCGAGGATCTCCGCATCCTCCTCGTCAAGGAGCGTGCTGGCGACAACAAGCCCGTCTTTACCGACGAGAAGACTGCCGATCACCCCCTCAACCCGGATCAGGTCTTCGACGATGCGACGCATATGCTAACCTCGTGTTCCCTTTCAACAGATCTGATGACTTCAGGCCTGCAAAGCATTCAGGACCAGGTTCACACCTGCTTCGTGGAGTAACTGTCACGCCAGAACACACGACCCCGCGTGGCGCATCCGTCAGCTCCAGGTACACAAATGGCCGGGGCGGCAAGTTTCTGGGAAGGCCGCGCCCTCCCGGTTCAGAACCTGGCGGATGCATCTGATCAGGGAAGCCGGTTTCTGGGAGGGCTGGGCCCTCCCAGACCCTTTAAGTGCCGGAGGCGCCACCAGGTCATCCCTGACGAGCGGATCAGCGCACGAAGGCTTGCCCATACGCGGCGATGGCATCGCGGGAACGGCCCTGTTTGGCATACGCATCGCCGAGCAGGCGGAAGATGTGCCGCTGCACGTCGCCATCGTCAACCACGTCAATCAGTCCCTCCAGTTCCTCGGTGAGCAGATCGAGGTCGTGCCCGGCGCGGATCAGGCCCTTGTAGGCCATGACCATTACCTCGGCGCGGCCCGTCTGCGCGCAGAGGCGGCCAATTGCCAGCGCCAACTCGCTGTTCTCAGGATCGCTTTCGAGCTGGCGGAGGTATTCGTCCAACGTAGCATCACCGGTGGGCGCCAGGTCGCTGAGGCGCATCGTAAGGGTCGCTCTGCCTCGCCTGATCCCTGGTTCGCGCGTCCTGGCCGCCTCGCGCCGGGCAAAGCGTTCTTCATCGCGGCCCCGGGTGATCAGACGCTCGCCCTCGCGGCGCGGGGCCGGCGCCGTGCCGCTCCGCGCGGCTGGCGCCGGGGCGGCTGGCTCGGCGACCGGTTCGCGCGCGGCCGGGGCTTCCCGTGGCGGCTCTTCGCGCGCGGCCGGTGGCGGCGGAGTCGCGGGAAGCGGCGTCTGCCAGATGTCATCGAGGCTGTCGAGCGGTTCGGGTTGGAAGGCCGCATCGGCGGGATCAACCGCTGGCGGCGGCTCCTCGACCCGCGGCGCAGTCCGCTTCGTGACCTTCTCAACCGGTGGCGCTCCCGCCAGATCAAAGTCGAACAGGTCGGCATGCTCCTCGGTTGCTGGCGCTTCCGCGGCGGCCTGGGCGGCTTCAAGCTGGGCGATCTCCTCAGGCGAAAGGCCGAGTTCTTCGAGCGAGAAGGGGGTCAACTCGGGTTCGGCCGGCTGGGCCGCGGGTGCCTCCGCGGCGGCCTGGGCGGCTTCGATCTGGGCGATCTCCTCGGGCGACAGGCCAAGCTCCTCCAGCGAGAAGGGGGTGAGTTCAGACTCCGCGCCGTCGAGCGCCGGCGCAACGGTCTCCATCTCGCCCTCAGCTTCGCCTTCCTCCATATCAATGATCTCATCACCATCGCGGATCTGTATTCCGGCGCGGTGCAGGGCCCAGCCAATGGCCTCGATGCGGTCGGCCTCGGCCTCGGGATCAGAAACCACGGCGATAATGTCGGTCAGATCCACATGGCCCTGCCGCTTCCCCAGGTCCATCAGCCGCTCAAGCGCCGCGTCACCCTGCTCAGGGGTCGTCGCGCGCGCGTCGCGCTGCTCTGGAAGGATGGTCTCGAACTGGCCAAGATCAAGACCTTCCAGTTCCTCGGCGCTCAGCCCCAGTTCCCGGCCGGCCATCTGTCCATCGAAGCTCTCCAGGTCGCCAAGATCGAGATCATCGAACGAGAACGGTTCGATCTCTTCTGGCAAGGCTTCCTCCGGCGCCGACGGCTGGACCGTGGCGCTGAACTCTTCGGGAGAGAAGGGCTGGAGACCCGTGAGGTCGGGCCCCGACGCGGCGGCGTCAACACTCTGCTCGTCGGGAGCGAAGGGCGTCAGTTCTGGTTCCTCGCCCCTGGACCAGCCGGGAACAATCGTCTCCCCGGTGGCCGCTGAGGGCAACTCGCCCCGGGTGGCGGCTTCAAGCTGGGCGATCTCCTCAGGCGAAAGGCCAAGTTCTTCGAGCGAGAAGGGGGTCAACTCGGGTTCGGCCGGCTGGGCTGCGGGCGCTTCCGCGGCGGCCTGGGCGGCTTCGATCTGGGCGATCTCCTCAGGCGAGAGGCCGAGTTCTTCGAGCGAGAAGGGGGTCAACTCGGGTTCGGCCGGCTGGGCCGCGGGCGCTTCCGCAGCGGCCTGGGCGGCTTCGATCTGGGCGATCTCCTCGGGCGAGAGGCCAAGTTCTTCGAGCGAGAAGGGGGTCAACTCGGGTTCGGCCGGCTGGGCTGCGGGCGCTTCCGCGGCGGCCTGAGCGGCTTCGATCTGGGCGATCTCCTCAGGCGAGAGGCCAAGTTCTTCGAGCGAGAAGGGGGTCAACTCGGGTTCGGCCGGCTCGGCAACCGGTTGCTCGTCGCGCCGCTCTGCCGCGGCCATACCAGCGGCGACCCCCAGGGTCGCGGCTTCCTCCCTGGGGAGCCGGAACGTTCCCGTAAAGCGGTTCTGCCCGCTGGCCTCCTCCTCGCGCAGCGAAACATCATCGTGCGAGAAATAGTCGCTCTGCGCAAGTTCCTCGTCGGCAATCGGGCGCAGCGGCTCGGGCTCCTGAGGCGGCAGGGCGGCGGCCCGTGCCTTCAGCCGATCGAAGATGCTCCCCTGACCAGGGGTTTCCTCTTCCTGCTGGCTGGCGAAGCCGGGCTGCGGTTTGGCCGCGGGTTGCTGCCAGCTATAGGCCCCTTCCGGCTCCGTTTCCTCATCCGGCCGGGGGGGCGTTGCCGCCGGTGGTTCGTCGAGGGAAAACGCTCGCAGTGAGGGCGGCAGTTCGCCTTCACCCAGTTCGAAGCTCGGGGCATTCAGATCGAAATCATCCAGCGAAAAGGGGGTAATGTCCACCAGATCGTCAGCCGCGGGCGCCTCGGCGGCGGCGCCGAAACTACTGATCTCCCTGGGTGCAGGTTGCTGTTCGGCGGGGGAGAAGGGCGCTGGTTCCGACTCACCGGAGGCGGCAGTCTGGGCGGCTTCGAGCTGGGCGATCTCCTCGGGGGAAAGGCCGAGTTCTTCAAGCGAGAAGGGGGTCAGCTCAGGCTCGGCGGCTTCACCCGCGGCGGCTTCGATCTGGGCGATCTCCTCGGGAGAGAGGCCGAGTTCTTCAAGCGAGAAGG
>JAOACN010000442.1 GCA_026417815.1 Chloroflexaceae bacterium
CACGCCGTAGCGTGGGATGAACATGAGGTTGGCCACAATATTGAGACTGCTGCTGACAATGATCGCCCGCGCCACAACGGCTTCCTGTCCGGCAATCGCCACCACATAGCCCAGGAACTCCGAAAGGAACATCAGCGGGACGACCCAGATCAGGATGGCCAGCAGCACGGCCGAAGGCCCGTACTCAGGACCAAAGAGGAACCCCACCAGTGGGCGGGCCAGGATGAAGCCCCCCACCGCGATCGGCAGGGCCACCAGCAGCAGGTAGCGCAGCAGCCGATCGTAGATCTTTGGCAGACTGCCGGGGTCGGTGACGGCCTGGCGCGAGAGCGAGGGGTAGAGCGCCGTGTTGAGCACGTTGGAAAGGGTCACCAGGGCGAACACCAGATTGTAGGCCGCGTTGTAGTGGCCGGTGGGCACGTCGCCGCTGAAGATGTTGAGCAGCACCGTATCGAAGCGGTACGAAATCCCCAGCGTCAGGCCGATGACACCGAAGGGGAAGGCGGCCCGCAACAGAGGGAACCAGGCCTGCCGGGTCAGCCGGCCCGGGCGGACGCCAAGGCGCTCGACCGCGCGCAGCACCAGCGCCGTCATCACGGCCACGCCGGCCATGGTAGCGATGATCAAGCCGTAGTAGCCCAGGCCCAGCCAGAGAGCCAGGCCCCCCAGACAGACGAAGACTAGCTGGTTGACCACCTGCATGCCGGCGGTCAGGTCGAGGCGCTCGTGCCCGGCCAGCACGGCCTCGGCGCTGCCGCGAAAGGCGTAGATCAGCACTCCGAGCGAGTTGAGTACGATCGCGCCGATCATCATCGCGGGGCGCCCGGTGAGGATGGCGGCGCCGACCACCAGCAGCCCGGCAACCAGCGCCAGGATGAGCCGCAGGGCCAGTACATCGGCGTAGAGATCCCTGATGCGCTCCTGACCGTCGGGTTTATCGCGCAGACGGGCCACCTCGCGCACCGTGTAGGGCGCCAGCCCCAGATCGGCGATGAACAGGAAGACCGTGCCGAAGCCGATCACCGCCGCATACTGGCCAAAATCGCTGGCCCCGAGCTGGCGGATGATCAGCACCGAGAAGGCGAAGGAGAGCAGTTTAATCGCGATCTGAGCGGCCAGACCGGCAATCGAATTGCGTAAGACGGTGTTGGCGAGTTGGTGCATTGGTTTGAGATCTCGCTATCAGCCAATAATTCTGGAGTTGTGTGCATCTAGGAACGAGATAGTCCTGATCTTGGTGATCACCCTTGTATTGGCAGCTTGCAGACAGCAATAATTACATTATAGTCAGGCATGGGTTGTGATTGAATCGTGATCGCCGTCGTCTTTGGTTGTGGGTAAGAGATGTGCAAGAGGTGTCGAATAAAGAAATTTGTCAGTTCTGGTGGGATTGCCGTCTTTATCGGCCTGTAGATCTTGTTAATAACGTATTGGAGCAGGGGATGGAGAGATTGTTTCTGCTTCTGGATCGTCTCCTGATAAGTGGCGATTTCCTGTCGATAGCTTTCATCGAAGCCTTGATAGTAAAGCGTTACGTGGCGAAAGTTCTCGTTGAGGAGTCTCTTGAGTTCGTCGGCCAGTACTCGCGGACGTGGTAAGGGTTATGTATCTTTCGATCGAGAGAGTACTGGCGATTGGGTGTCGAAAGTACACAGACACCATCTGCTCGAAGTACACGTGCTAACTCATGGAGGAAGGCCTTGTCATCAGCGATGTGTTCTATCGTCTCCAAGGTGACTATCGCGTGAAACGTCTCTGAGCCAAACGGAAGTTGTGTCCCGCTACCGGCGAGGAAGGAGATTCTCCGATCGGGATATGCATCTCTGGCCTGAAAGAGCGCAGGCCGAAATACATCAACCCCAATAATCTCGACTTCTCCAATCTCTGCAAGAATCTCTGCACCGTATCCTGTCCCACAGGCTATATCTAGCACACGACCCGACCGGATGTGGTTGGCTGCAAATCGGTAGCGGGCCACATGCTCCTGAAAAAAGAGGCTGGCGGTCTCAGCTTCCATCCGCTCAACGACCGTCGTTGATTGCATCGATCGCATCCTTCCAATGAAAGTTCAGTGAAAGTCTTTACCGGTAGCGAATATTGCATCAATGCGATCAGTAGCACAATGCCGCTTCCGGCTATATGAGCGCCGCGACCATCAGGTTCCTCTTCCGCTAAAGATAGCATAGCACACGCGGATAACGTTTCCTGATCTCCCGGTACCAGGCCCCCAGCGGCAGGAACACAGCCAGGCCGATCAGCCAGGCGGCGTAGCCCCAGATGATCCGCGGACCGGGCAGGCTGACGAGCCCCAGGATCTGCGAAACCAGGTTGTAGATCACGATGTGCATGACGTAAAAGAAGAGCGAGACCTGACCGACGAGAACCAGCCAGCGCAGGGGGCCGTTGTTCGTCAGGCGCGGCCAGGCGTAGAACCCCGCCAGCAGGAGCGCAGCTATCCCCAGGTTAAAGGCGAAAAAGGCGAGGCTGGGTGGCGCCTTGCTCATCACCAGGAAGTGGGCCGCACTGCCACCCACCGCGCCAAACGCTCCCAGATCGCCGAACCCGCCCGCCAGGCGCAGCGCCAGCCAGCACCCCAGCAGGCCGATCCCTGCCGCCGCCCAGGTGCGCGGTCGCAGCAGCGCCGGACGGTCCTGCAAGGTCCCGATGGCGTACCCCAGCCACAGCAGCGGTCCCCAACCCAGCACCGCAAAACCCAGCGCCGGGCGGGTATCGTAGCTGTAGGTCAGCCAGAACGCCTGCCAGAAGGGTTGCGGGGCGCCGGCGGCCAGCGCGTCGGCAAGCGTCCCGATGGCGACCTGGTGCAGTCCCAGCACCAGCAGGCTTATGCCGGCCAGGACGAGTGGAGGCAGAAAGCGCAGCAAGCTGAGCAGGGCCATCGTCGCGGCAATCGCCGTGAGCACATGCACATAGGGCGTAGCGCCGCGCCAGAACAGGTTGCAGATGGTCAGATCGAGCGCCAGGATCAGGCCGGCGCGGATCAAGATGTAACGGGTGGTAGCGTGTTCTGGACGGCCCTTGCGCCGCTGCGCGGCTGCGTAGAGGGCCAGGCTGTAGCCCCCCAGCAGGAAGAAAATCGGCGAGGCCAGGTTGGTGAGCAGCCCGCTTATCCAGTACGGCGCGCTCTGGAGCGTCACCGGCTGCCCGCCATAGGACTCGGCCTGCAGCCCGGCGCCCACGAAGAAACTGGCGTGGTCGAGGGCCATCAGTAGCAGGGCCACGCCGCGCAGCGCATCAACGGCGACGATGCGCCCGGTTGAAGCCGCCCGCTCCCGCGGGAGGGCGATGCTCTTGTCGGCTATGGTAACGCCTGATGCCATGACCCTGCTCCTTAACGATTGCCGATTACGGATTTTCGACTGCCGATTTGACGCGACGCAGGGGTGTGGGGAAACCTGGTTTCCCCGCACTCAACCGGTTGCCCTAAGTTTAGAACTTCGCTTCCCCTCGTAGCCAGACATGAGGGTTCCTGGGAGGCCAGGGCCTCCCGGACGCTCTCGCAGAGTACGGGTTCAGAGTTGGGGTAACCCCGCAGACCTGGGAGCGGGGGCATCCCGCCCTCGTCAGGATTCGAGGGCAAGATGCCCTCGCTCCCAGGAGAAGTGTGAACACGTACCTCGCAGAAGGTATCAGGATAGGCTCCTAATCCGTCACAATCCGGCTATCGGGCGGCAGGGCCTCCCGCACCGGGGTGGGGGCGTGAGCCAGATGCGCCTGCCAGAGGGCCGCGCAGACGCCCGCGGCGGCCAGGTAGCAGGTTGCTCCGCACGCCAGGGCGACGGTGAAGTTGCTGACCATGCTGACCAGGATCACCACCACCGAGCCCACGACCGAGAAGACCCCGTTCATACCCCACGCCCAGGGCACCAGTTGCGGCGCCCGTTCGCCCAGTTGCCGCAGTCCGGTGGGAAAGGGCATACCCATAACGGTTGCAAGAGGAGCGATCAGGAGCACGCTTACCACGATGCGTTCCACATCCGAAAGCCGCAGCAGGGCGCCGAATATCGATGGCAGGGCGAGAATGTAGACCACGATCAGACTGGCTACCAGCGCGAGGGTCACTTGCAGGTGGCGCGTACCGTGCAGGATGCGCCGTCCGAGCAGGCTGCCCAGAGCCGAGAAGGCCAGCATGCTGGCGATCGTGGTGGTAACC
>JAOACN010000478.1 GCA_026417815.1 Chloroflexaceae bacterium
CAGGTCAAATCCCTCTCGGTACTGAGCCCGAGCACGGCACTGAAGCTCGATTGCACGGCGATGGCCTCCAGCGAGCAGCGGTGCGTCACCGAACTGCTGCGCGAGGAGTTCCCCGGTGAGGACCCACTGACCCGCGGCTGGCTGATCACGGCGGCACGCATCAACCTGTACTACCCGCCCGAACCCGGGAAGGCGCGTTCCAAGGTCATCACGGTCGAGGTGACACGTCGCGGACGGCTGAACCTGCACAGGTTCGATGCCGCGTTGCAGGCGCAGTTGGAGGGCTACCTGGTCTCGCTGGGCATCTTGCAGCCCGGCCAGGCGCTTAATGCCCAGGAAGCGTCGCCGGAAGTGGACACGGCCAACCCGCAGCCGCTTCCCTCGACGGTGGGCGAAGATTGATCGATGTCCACGCACGACGCTTGGGCCTTGGTGTGCCGCTTGTTCTCGCTCGGCACGCCCGTCCTTCGAGCCGCGCTCTCTCCCCGCGAGATCGCCGCCTTACCGGCCCTCGGCCAGGCGGTGAAGTCCACGGTCCCGGACCTGCGATTCGTGTTGTGCCCCTACTGTCACCAGCAGCGGGCGCAGGTCTGGGGCGACGGGCAACGGGGGCATACTTGCCATTGCCCCGAGTGTGGGCCTGTACCGCTCGTGCCGCAGGACACCGCAGCGATACGACTGGACGAAGATTGGCTGCGCCGAAAGCTGCGGCTGGCGCTTTCGATCGAAAGCCGCGACGGCATCGATGATCTGGGCGACGGGGTGTGGCGGCTCGGCGATGCTCGGCGCTCGCCCGTGCTGTTGGCCCGCGATCTGATGCGAGTGCTACAAGAACCCGCGCTATTGGACCGGGTGCGCGTGGCCGGTGGCGACATCCGCGTGATCACGCCCAAACCCCGCAAGACGCGCGGCGCGCCCTTCGGGGCGGGTGTGGAGTGGCTGGCGCTGGAGGAGCGCTTCACCTTCTACGGCGGTGGCATCGCGTTCATCGGTGCGACGGGAGAACCGCCCGCACCGCAGGCCGGCGACCCGACGATGCCGGTGCACGGTCCGTTCTCGGCGGACTTCAAGTGGGTGACGCTGCCCGACTGGCCGCACGGCCCCATCCGGTTGACCAATGCGCAAGCCGCGGTGTTCAAAGCCCTGTGGTCGTTCAAAGGTGAGCCACGCACGGCCGAACAGGTGATGCAGCGCGCCAGGCTCGACAGCGCCAAGCCCATCGACGTGTTCAAGGTCAAAGCGCGCGACCGGGGCAAGCCGCAGGCCGAGGGACCACGTTGGGCCTATCGAGCCCTCGTGGTGACGCAGCAGCGCGCGGGTTTGTATTCGATGCCCTGCGCGGCGGCGTCGAGTCTTGCAGCGGCCTGATGCTTTGCTCATCCAAGCGCGATGGACAACCGCTCGTGGTGACGCACGTGCAAGTCACTGCCACGCAAGGGCTTTTGCGTGTGCTTGGGCGAAGACGTTGGCGCCGGTTTTGAGAGAAGAGAGAGCAAAAGAGAGTCGAACGGGGCCACTTCAGAACGCCGCGCCACCACCGCGCAGCACACGCAGAATGGCCCACAACCCCGCGTGGCGTCGCGCCCCGCACAAAGCAAAACGCCCAACCGAAGGCGGTTGGGCGTGGAATGGTGGTGG
>JAOACN010000517.1 GCA_026417815.1 Chloroflexaceae bacterium
TGCCGAGCGGGATGGAGATGGTGATGCCGGGGGACAACGTGGTGATGGGGGTGGAGTTGATCGTGCCGGTGGCCATCGAGGAGGGGCTGCGCTTCGCCATCCGCGAGGGCGGGCGCACCGTCGGCGCGGGCGTCGTCACCAGGATCATCGAGTAATTCGGGTGTTCTCGGCGGGGTGGGGCCCCGCGCCTCACCCCGCCGTCTTGCGATAGAGGAAACCTATGGCCAAGCAAAAGGTGCGTATCCGCCTCAAGGCATACGACCATAAGATTCTGGACCAGTCCGCGCGCCAGATCGTTGAGGCTGCCGAGCGCACCGGCGCGCTGGTGGCCGGTCCGGTCCCCTTGCCTACCAAGATCGAGAAGTTCAGCGTTATTCGCTCGGGCTTTATCGATAAGGACTCGCAGGAACAGTTCGAGATAAGAACCCACAAAAGATTGATCGATGTCCTCGATCCCAGCCAGCAAACCATTAACGCGCTGATGAAGCTCAACCTGCCCGCTGGCGTGGATATCGAGATCAAGTTGTAACGGCTTCACGCCCTGGCGCGAGCGAGAGCGATGGGCCGCTCTACCATACACGCTCGCGAACTGCCGGTAACGGCGTAAGGAAGCCAGAAGAGCATGCAGCCGCTGCGCAGAGACGCATGCTGCGGAGGTGATCATAATGGTTCACGGAATGTTGGGCCGCAAAGTTGGCATGATGCAGGTCTTCACCCCAAATGGTGAGGTTATCCCGGTGACCGTCATCAGCGCCGGGCCGTGCGTGGTTACCCAGGTGCGCACGCTCGAACGCGATGGCTACGAGGCGGTGCAACTCGGCTTTGAAGAGGTGCCGGCCCGAAAACTGACCCGGCCCCAGCAGGGCCACTTGAAGGGCGCCGGAGTGATGCTGCGCGTCCTGCGCGAGTTCGGCGCTGATAATCCCCAGGAGCACACCGTCGGCGAGGTCATCAACGTGGATCTGTTCCAGGCCGGGCAGAAAGTTGATGTCTCGGGCGCCTCCAAGGGTCGCGGGTTCGCCGGTGTGGTCAAGCGTCACGGCTTTCGGGGCGGCCCCAAGACCCACGGCCAGAGCGACCGGCATCGCGCCCCCGGCTCGATCGGTGCGGGCACTACCCCCGGTCGCGTCTGGAAGGGTCAGAAGATGGCCGGGCGCATGGGCGGCAAGCGAGTGACCGTGCAGAACCTTGAGGTCGTCGAGGTGATCCCTGAGCGCAACCTGCTGCTGGTCAAGGGGTCCGTGCCGGGTGCGCGCAATGGGTTGCTCCACATCCGCCGCGCCGTCAAGCAGTAAGAGGTGATACCGATGCAAACGACGCTGTATAACCAGGCCGGCGAGCGTGTGGGGAGCATTGAACTGAGCGACTACGTGTTCGGCATTACTCCCAATGTGCCGGTTATGCACCAGTACGTGGTGATGCAGCAGGCCAATGCGCGCCTGGGCACCCATAACACCCGCGGTCGCGGCGAGGTTAGCGGCTCGACCCGCAAGCTCTACCGCCAGAAGGGGACAGGACGCGCCCGCCAGGGCTCCATTCGCGCCCCGCATCGCAAGGGCGGTGGTATCGCCCATGGCCCCCATCCGCGCTCCTACCGGCTGCAGATGCCGCGCAAGATGCGCCGGCTGGCCGTGCGTTCGGCCCTCTCGGCCAAGCACGCCGCTGAGCAGATCCGCTTCGTTGACGCCCTGCGCTTCGAGCAACCGCGCACCAAAGAGGCCCTTGCCTTCCTGCAGGCCCACGGCCTGAGCGGCAAGACCCTGATCGTTATTGACAGCAAGAGCCCGGATAATCTGACCGTTCAGCGTTCGACCAATAACCTGCCCGAGGTCAAGACCATCCTGGCGAGCTACCTGAACGTGCGCGACCTGCTGTACTACGACAATATCGTGATGCCCCGCGCCGCGCTCGCGGTGGTCGAGGGCATTCTGGGCGCCGGCGCGGCGGTAAGTGACAAGGAGTAGGCGCCATGCCAACGCCTCATGAGATTATCATTCGCCCGCTCATCACCGAGAAGAATACCGCGTTGATGGTTGACAACAAGTATTCCTTCGAGGTGCTGCGCACGGCGAGTAAGCCAGAGATCAAGCGCGCCATCGAGACGATCTTCGACGTCACCGTGACGAAGGTCCATACGATGAACGTGCGCGGCAAACTGAAGCGCCGTGGTCGCGAGACCGGCTATACCCGCGACTGGAAGAAGGCAATTGTTACCCTTGCGCCGGGCGACCGGATCGAGGTCTTTGAGGGTTAAATTCGCATCACGCCCCGGAACCGGCCAGGTTCGCGCAAGCGCCGGCACGGCGTGACTTCAGCGGGCGTCGGAAGGGATCGGCGCCCCCACCCGCCAGGGAG
Organism: Chloroflexaceae bacterium; assembly: GCA_026417815.1. Lineage (GTDB taxonomy): Bacteria > Chloroflexota > Chloroflexia > Chloroflexales > Chloroflexaceae > JACAEO01. Next base: position 2,356 of record JAOACN010000517.1, read on the forward strand.
AAGA
>JAOACN010000527.1 GCA_026417815.1 Chloroflexaceae bacterium
GCACTTCGGTGCGGGTGGGTGGCAACAAGTTCGATGAGGCCATCGCCGCGTATGTCAAGCGCAAGTACAACATGCTGATCGGCGAACGCACCGCCGAGAGCGTCAAGATCGAGATCGGCTCGGCCCTGCCCCTCGAACGCCCCCTGACCACCCAGGTGCGCGGGCGCGATCAGGTAGCCGGTTTGCCGCGCACGATTGATGTCGATTCGAATGAGATTACCGAGGCCATCCAGGAACCACTCGAAGCGATCGTCAATGCCGTGCGCGCCGTGCTGGTTGAGACCCCGCCCGAACTTTCCTCCGACATCATTGACAAAGGCATGGTGATGACCGGTGGCGGCGCGATGCTGCGGCGCATCAACGAGCTGCTCACCGAGGTCACCGGCGTGCCCTGCTACGTTGCCGATCAGCCTGCCTCCTGCGTGGCGATCGGCACCGGTCTGGCGCTTGAGAACCTCGACATCCTCCGCGACAGCCTGAGCGGCGACGATCTGAATTGAGGCGAACCCCCGGACTCCCCGCGCGGGAGAGGTGCGGAGGGCGCAACCCTCCGCGATGTTGATTGTTCCGCCCGCGACGGCAGGTTCATTCTGGCTGCGCCAGGGCGCACAAGAAGGTGGTTGCGGGGAGGCTATGCCTCCCCGCGCCAGTTGTTCCGGGTGGAGCGGGAATGGTGCGGCGACGAGGTCAGGGTCGAGAGATCACTCACCCTCCAGCACCTCGGGAACCAGGTTGTCGGGGATGCTAATCGGGCGCCGTTCAAAGCGCCGTTGTAGCAACTCGTGGCGAATCTGCGCCATCTCGATCAGATAGGCGCGCTCGTGGTCAACCACCCAGTTCCCCTGATGGGTCAAGGGAATGACGCCGAAGGTCGGATGGTAGCCGGTGCGGTGCCATGCGGCGGGCGTCAACCCGCGCAGCAGGTTGAGGGTCTGCCGGCGACTGTTGGTGAACCCCTCCAGGAGATCGGCGATGGGATAGGTGCGATAGACGGCGGCCTTCTCCAGGGTGGGCGGGTCGCCACCGGGGAGACGCGGGTTGTCGGTCTCCAGGATCAGCCAGGCGCGTTCGCGAAAGACGATATCAATATCGGTCAGGTGGCCCACCAGTTCCTTGAGCGAATACCCTCCCACCGGCCAGGAGAGCAACTCGTCATCGAGGTCGGCCACGAGGGCCTGCAGGGTCTCCGGGGTCTGTTCCAGCCGGCGCACGAGCGTAGTGGGGCCGAGGGCGCCCATCGCCTCGGCGGCGCGAAAGCTGAGGAACCCTTCGCGCACCGTGCCGCACACCGGACAGGTGGCACGTGGGGCGCCCTCCATCAACTCGCCGCAGGTGCTGCAGACGTAGAGATCATCCAGTTCCTCCGCCACCAGGTCGCGCCCCTCGGACAGGGCGCGGGCCGCGCGGCTCAGCAGCTCGCGGGAAAAGGGTTGCGTGCCGGTGACGGGGCCCGTCGCCACGGCCTCGGGTTCGAGCCCGGCGAGGGCGCGCTCGATGTTCCTGGCGGTACCGCTCACCTCGCCGAGCGCGCGGAGGGCGCGCTCGGCACGTACCCGCTTGACGGCGCTAAAGGCGTTCAGCAGCCGGGCAATGTTGTACTTCCGCTCGCGTTTCGCCTGCACCGACCACACGTAGTAGGCGGTGTACCCCAGACTCATGCTACAGAGCAACCGCCGATCCTCAAGCTCGTCGTGCGTCATAATGAACGAATTGGTCTGTGAATTACGTTTGCTGAGTAGGGGTCACCCCTCGCTGCGCTCGGGGTGACAAATGGCAGGGAACCTCGTTCACAGACCACTAATGCTGGTGCTGAACAAGTTCAACGAGCACGCCCTGCCCGCCGGCCTTTGGATGCACGAAGGCGATCAACGTGTTGTGGATGCCGGGGCGAGGTTCCTTGTCAATCAGCGGTACGCCGCGGGCGGCCAGTTCGGCCAGAGCCGCGCGGATGTCGTCAACCCGGTAGGCAATATGATGCACCCCCGGACCGCGCTCGCGCAGGAACCGGGCGAAGGCCGCCTCCTCGGAGGTGGGAGCGATCAACTCCAGCAGCGTGTCCCCCAGGCGGGCGACCCCGACGGCCATGTGGCGATCCGGTAGACTGATGCGCTCCCACTCCGTGAGACCGAAGGCCTTACTGTAGAAGGCGATCCCCTCTTCGACGTCATTGACGGCGAACCCGATGTGATCAACATGGGTGAACATGCGTGCTCCTTCCCTGAAAACGGGCCATCGCTGGATGTCCTATTATACCGCGTCTTTGGAATCTGGCACAGGATGTTGGCCAGGGTAAGTGTTCACACTTGGGGTAAAAGTAGAGCCTGGGAGCGAGGGCGTCCCGCCCTCGTCAGGGTTCGAGGGCAAGGTGCCCTCACTCCCAGGAGAGGGGTGAACCCGTACTTGCCACGGACGCAGGGCTGATGCAGCGTCTGCCTCCGGCAGGGCGATGACCGCCAGCGCGCCTACGAGTCAAGATACAAGGTTCTTTTGACTTTGACAGAAGCAAGGCAGGCGCTACAATACAAGCGCCGCAGTAGTGATGCGGGAACATCTGCCTCCCGGCAGCAGCGACAATGGCTGCTATGGCCCTGCCTACCGACCGCGCAACCGAGGTCCTGGCCGTTCTGGCCGAGGCGACCTGCAGCATCCTCGCCGAGCAACCCCTCCAGCAACGGGTGCATCGGCTCTTTGAGGTGCTGCGCGCCGAAATGCGCTTTCGCGATGCCCGGCTGACCTGCTGGCTCCAGTCGGCAATGCCGGGCACGGTGCGGCAGCAGTTCTACTCGGTTGATGGCTGGCCCTATCCCTGGGACGACGAGTTGATGCGCCGGGTGGCCCTCGGGGAGACGCTGGAGTCCCGCACCATCGTGGTGAGCAACGCCGCGGCGCCGGGTGAGCATCTGCCGACGGTGCAGGCCGCGTACCTGGGCGTCCCCATTCGCTGGGGGCCGCGGCTCTGGGGCGTGCTGGAGTTCCGGGCCGAGCACACCCACTGTTTCGAGCCGGCCCACCGCGACCTGGTTTCCGCGCTGGCCCCGCAACTGGCCATCGCCGTGGCGCGGGAAGGACGCCAGCTCGTCGAGTCGCCTGCGGGCGCCAGTGATGGTGAAACACCTGCTGGCCTCACCCTGACGCCCCTGCGGCAGCAACAACTTGCCGCCATTGACCGGCGTCTGGAGGCCATGCTCGGGGTCCACGAACTGCTCAGTCTGCTCCTCCGCCGGGCCCTGGAACACACCGGCGCCGAGTCGGGGGCGATTGCTCTGGTTGATCACGAGGCCGGCGAGCTGGTCATCCACGTCTATGAGGGGTATCCGCACGAGCAGTGGCGCCAGTTGCCAGCGCACCATCGCCAACGCCTGAGCTGGGATCGCGGGCTGGCCGGGCGCGCCGCCCGCCTCGGGCGCGCCCTGCTGGTGCGCGATGTCACCCTGCAGCCCGACCTGCCCCCCGCCGGGCCAGGCGCGCGCGCCGAACTGGCCGCGCCCATTCTCGTGGAAGGGCGGGCCGCCGCGGTGATCATTCTCGATAGTTCACGCTCCAACGCCTTCGGCGAAGAAGAACTGGCCTTCATGCGCGCCCTCTGCGAGCGGGCCGCGTATCCCCTGCACCGCGCCATTCACTACCAGAACGCCCTGGAGAGCGCCAACTATCTTGGTCAGGTGTTCGCCAGCCTGCCCACCGGTCTGGCCCTCATTGATACCAACGGCAAGGTGTTGCGCGCGAATCCGGCCTGGTATGCTCTGCTCGGTATGCACGGCGAGCGATCCCACGATCCCTTCCACGTGCCCATCGATCTGGTTGAGACCCTGCTGCCGCGTCTGCAGGACCCGCTGCACCTCACCGAGTTCTGCGCCGCCAGCCTGCACTCCCCGACAGAGAACCGCATCCTGCGCCTGCACCTGGTGAACCCGACGCAGGAACTGCAGATCCTCTCGGCACCTACACACGACAGTCAACGCCGCATCACCGGGCGCCTCTGGGCCATCAACGACGTGACCCGTGAGGGTGAGGCCGAACGGTTGAAGAATGAGTTCGTTTCGATCGTTTCGCACGAATTGCGCACGCCGCTCACCTCGATTCTGGGCTACACCGAGTTGTTGCTCAACCGGGAATTCACCGCCGAGGAACGCCGACAGTTCATCACCACGGTCTACGTTGAGGCCGGCCGCCTGTCGCAACTGGTCGAGGATCTGCTCAACTTCTCGCGGCTGGAGGCGGGCAAGGTCAAATTGAACCAGTGGGTCACGTCGCTCCACGGAATCGTGACCGAACTTACAACCCAGCTCCATACCCAGCTCGAACGCCACCGGCTACTCTTTGATGTGGCGCCGGTTCTGCCTCCGGTGTTCATCGATCGCGACAAAGTGAAACAGATCATCTTTAATCTGCTCACCAACGCGATCAAGTACAGTCCTCGGGGCGGAGAAATCATTCTTGAGATGCGGGAGGCGCAGCGGGGTGACCTGCCTGGCGACCATCCGCCGGGGCGTTTTGCGCTCGTGGCCGTACACGACCAGGGGATCGGCATCGCGCCGGAAGATCTCTCGCGGATCTGGGAACGTTTCTACCGGGTTGACAATACCAATACGCGCCGGATTGGCGGCACCGGCCTGGGATTGAGCATCACCCGCGCCCTGGTCGAACTGCACGGCGGACGCATCTGGGCCGAAAGCGAACTGGGGCACGGTTCGAGTTTCTTCTTCACCCTACCGGTAGCAACCGAGCCAGCGTCAGGAAAGAAATCTGGAGCGACGTGACCCGCGAACCCGACGACCTTGAACGGCTGGTCGCCCAGGTGCTGGCAAGCGCCAGGTATCGCGCCCTCTGCCCGACGGTGGTCCGCGCCATTGGCGCGCAGGAACTGGCAGCGCGAGGCTCGCTGAAGGCGGCGATCAAAGCCACCAAAGGGCGCCTGCATCAGATTGCCGGCGCGTTCCTTGAACGGACGCCGCCATACGCGGCCTGGCTCACTGCCCTGCGCGACGCGGCGGGCGATCCGGCGCGCCTGCGCGCCGTCTGTCTGGAGGCACTGGGCCATCACGCCTCTACCCGCGAGCGGCTACCCGATCTGGAACGGTTCTACCTGACCATCTTCGCCGCCCTGCCACCGGTTGGCAGGGTCCTGGATCTGGGCTGCGGGCTGAACCCGCTGGCCGCGCCCTGGATGCCGCTGTCGCCGGGCGCCTCCTACCTCGCCTGCGACGTGTATAGCGACCTCAGCGCCTTTCTCGACGCGGCCTTGCCCCTGCTGGGCCTGAACGGCGCGAGCAGCGTCTGCGATCTGAGCGGCGCGCCACCCCCATGGCGCGCCGATGTGGCCCTGGTACTGAAAACCCTGCCCCTGCTGGAGCATCTGCGCCGTGGCGCCGGGCGCGATCTGCTGCAACAGATCGACGCGCCCCACCTGGTCGTGTCGTTTCCCACACGTAGTCTCGGCGGGCGCAACGTCGGCATGGCGGCGACCTACAGCGCGCAGATGCGCGCCATCGCTGCCGCTGAAGCGTGGCAACTGCAGCCGCTTGAATTCGCCAACGAGATCGTTTTCGTGGTACGCAAGGGGAATTGATGGCGCCTCTTCAGCCGTTCACGACAGGTGCGCATTGCCGCCCACCTCCTTCTCTTGCAGATCGGGATCCACTGCCGGATCAGGCGCCACGGAAGAGGTGGTCTCAGAGGGTTTCTCGGGCACGCTGGCAGCATGCGCGGGCAGCGGCCTGGCAAGCAGTTCCCGTACTGTGGCGAGGAGACTGCTGAGATCGCCGTTCTTCTGCAGATAGGCGCTGAACCCGCGCGTCACAAACTCCCCGGGAACCTGTTCCGAGCGAGCGGTGTAGGCC
>JAOACN010000543.1 GCA_026417815.1 Chloroflexaceae bacterium
CGCAGGCCCCCGAAGATTTTCCCTTCCTGGCGCGGCGAAACCGCGCCGCGCCAGGAAGGGGAACGTTCGGAGGGTTACAACCCCTCCGAGGTCAGGTCCGCATCAACCGGTCACCGTCGCGGGAGGACGCCGAGGGCGCGCAGGTAGGTGATGCTGGAGGCGAACTGCTGATCCTCGTAGAAACAGATCTGGTCCTCGGCAGCGCCGCGTTCCCAGGGGGTGCGCCAGTCCTCGTCGCGGGAGCGGGAGGGGGCGGCCAGTTCGCGCAGCACGGGGAGGAGGTCACGCACGTCACGGGGCGGGTAGCCCTGCCACCAGGCGTCGGTAAAGAGGCGCAGGTGGCGGGCGCTGTGGCTGACCAGTTCGATGTGGAACGGAGCCCGGGGGGCGCAGGCCCGCGCCAGGTCGAACAGCCGCCGGATGTTCAGGTCGCCCTCGCCGAGGGCGCAGCGCGCCAGGCGCCAGCCTTCGCGGCTGGGGTACACCACGTAGTCGGAGAGGTGGATATTGCGGATGTGCGGCCCCAGGCGTTCGAGGGCGGCGAAGGGATCGTCGGCGACGATCAGGGCGTTGGTCGGGTCGAACGTCACGCCGACGTGGGGGCTATCCAGCGCCGCGACGATGCGCAGCAGATCATCGACAGTGGCATCCTGGTGGTTCTCGACGGCGATGACCAGCCCGTGGCGTTCGGCGAGGGGCGCCACCATGCGCAGGCGGGCGATCACCGTATCGAGGTAGGCCTCCCAGTCGTGGGCGAAGGCGCCACGGGCGCCCTCCAGCACCGGACTGACCAGCGCCCGGACGACGCGGGCGCCGAGGGCCGCGGCGGCGGGGAGGGCGCGTTCCAGGCCGGCCACGTCAATCACGCCAGTGTCAACCACGGGAACGAGCTCGCTCCGGGCGAAGAGGCGGCGCAACGCGGCAAGGCGCGCCGGTTCCAGGTCGGGCAGCAGGTCAAGCGGAAACTCAACGCCGTGCAGCCCGGCGCGGGAAGCGAGCGCGACGATGTCCTCGATCCCAAGGGGCTGGCTGACGAAGCGGGGCGTATCGCGCCCCACCAGCCCGCACCGGTAGCTGAAGCTGAGGGCGGACAGGCCGATTAGCACGGGCAACTCCTGCGATGTGTTCGAGGGTTTTGTCATTGTAGCACAACCCGGCCCCACACCCACACATCGTCGCGGCGGGAGTTCGGGGGCCCGCGGCCCCCGCGAGATTTTTTTTTGCAGTGCGGCGCGACTTCGGTGCGCCGCACCGCAAAGAGGTCTTCGGAGGGGCTTTGCCCCTCCGAGCGTCCCCTCAGGATAGCGCAACCCGGGCCGGCGGGCTATCCCTGCCCCGACCCGGCGGGACGGATAGCAGAGGCGGCGCGGCGCGTCTCTTCCTGCGAGGCAATCAGAATCCCCGCCAGGAGCAGGACGAAGCCGGCCAGTTGCAGGGGGGCGAAGCGTTCGCCGAAGACCACCAGGGCAAGGAGCGCCGAGCCCACCGGTTCGCCGAGGATGGCGACGGCGATGAAGGTGGCCGACAGGGCGGAGAGGGCGTAGTTGAAGGCGGTGTGGCCGAGTAACTGCGGGCCGACCGCCAGGCCGAGCAGTAACAGGTAGGCGTAGGGCGGAAAGCCGAACAGCGGCTGGCGGGCCAACAGCGCCCAGAGCACCAGCACCACCGCGGCGGTGGAGTAGACCACGTAGATGTAGGCCAGCACGCTCAGGCGGCGGCGCAGGTCGCGCCCGATCAGCAGATAGCCGCTGACGGTGATCGCGCCCACCAGCGCCAGTGTATTGCCCAGCGCGGGATCGGGCGCGCTGCTGCTCATCTGATCGGACAGGGCGATGAACAGGGTGCCCAGGAAGGTGGCAGCGATGCCCAGCAGGGTGCGCCAGCCCAGCCGTTCGCGAAAGAACAGCAATGAGGCCAGCCCGACCCACAAGGGGTTAGTCGTCACCAGCGCCACGCTGGAGGCGACCGAGGTGTAGGCCAGCGAACTGATCCAACTGGCGAAGTGCAGGGCCAGAAAGGCCCCCGAGGCCACGCCGAGCAGCAGATCGCGGCGGCGCAGCGAGCGCAACTCCCCGCCGGCGCGGAACCAGGCCAGGGGCGTGAGCAGCAGGGCTGCCAGCGCCAGGCGCCAGGCGGCGATGCTCAGCGAGGGCACACCCGCGGCCTGGGCGTAGCGGATCAGGATCGAGGCCGTGGAAACGATCAGGACGCCGGTAAAGAGTATGATGTACGGTAAGAGGGAACGACGCATAGCGGGTTCTCACAAAGCTAACGTCTGGTCGTGAAGGCCCGGACCTTGCCTGACCGGTACGCTCGCGCGGGCTGTCACCCCGAACCCTTCGGCAGCGTTTACGCTTCGGCTTCGCTGAGGGTAAGCGCCGCCCAGGGGCTCAGGGGGGCAGAAGATTCCTTGCTGCGCTCGGAATGACCGGGGCTGCGCTCGGAACGACAGGGGCAGGGTTCGGAATGACCAGGGCCGGGTTCGGACAGAGTGCCAAGGATACTCGCTGCGCGCCGCGCTGTCAACGGCTTGTCCTGGCTCCGGCAATCGGATACAATACCGGGCGCGGATGGCGCCGGGCGCGGTTCACTCCCGCGCCATTCGCCTCTACTTGCGCGTGTTGCGTCGGGCAGGCACGGGGGAAGAGGTGAGCGCAACGATTGAGGCTGTGCGGGGGATGCGCGATGTGTTGCCTGTGGCGCAACGGCAGGCACGCGCCGCGCAGCGCACGCTTGAGGCCACCTTCGAGGCATACGGCTACGAGCCGATCGATCTGCCGATCATCGAGTCGCGGGAACTCTACCTGCGCAAGCTCGGTGAGGAACTGGCCGGTAAGGTCTACGAGTTCAACTTTGGCGGTCGGGATCTGGCGCTGCGTCCGGAGTGGACGGCATCGGTGCTGCGGGCCTATGTGGCCCATCTACAGGACCAGCCGCTGCCGCTGCGGCTCAGTTACAGCGGGCCGGTGTTTCGCTACGAGCGCCCCCAGCGCAACACGTATCGCCAGTTCACCCAGGTAGGCGTAGAGATCGTCGGGGGGCCTTCCCCACGCGCCGATGCCGAGGCGCTGGCCCTGGCGTGCGCCGGGCTCGACGCGGTGGGGGTGACGGGTTACCGGGTGCTGATGGGGCATGTGGGGGTGGCGCGTGAGTTGCTGGCGCAGTTCGATCTCACCGAGCGCACCCGGGATACGCTGGTGTGGAGCCTGGAGCGTATCCGCAAGGAAGGGGCGGCGGCGGCGCGGGCGCACCTGCACGAGCGCGCGGGCGAGCCGCCGCTCGACCTGCCCCCGGGTCTCGATGAGGAGCAGGCGCGCGTCTGGTTGCTCCGGACGCTGCAGGCGATGGAGATCGATCTGAGCACGGGCACGCGCTCGCTGGAACAGGTGGTGGCCCGGCTCTTGCGGAAGTTGCGCCGCAGCGAGGAGCGCGCGGGCATCGAGCGCGCCCTGGAGGTGCTGGAACGGCTGGTGGCCATTCAGGGGCCGGCCTCGCGGGCGCTGCCGGCGCTGGCGGCCCTGCTGGAGGAGCAGGGGTTGCGGGCCCGTGCCCTCGACGAGGTGCGGGCGATCCTCGCGCTGGTGGCGGCGCATGGTATCGAGTCTGACCGGATTGAACTCGATTTTGGCCTGGGACGGGGCCTGCACTACTACACCGGCCTGATCTTCGAGATCGCCGATGGCAGCGGCGCGCAACTCTGCGGTGGCGGGCGCTACGACGATCTGGTCGCAGCCCTGGGCGGCCAGAAGGAGGCGCCGGCGGTGGGGTTCGCGTATGGGTTGGAGCGGGTGGTCGCCGCGGTGAATGCGCCGGCGCCGCCCCGGCGCCCGCTGGCCCTGGTAGCGCCGGTCGCTGACGAGGATTACGCCTACGCCCAGGAAGTTGCGCGGCGCCTGCGGGAACATGGCCTGGCGGCGAACGTGGATGTGCGCGGGCGCACCCTGACGCGAAACCTGAGTGATGCGGCGCGGCGCGGGGCCCGGTACGTGGCCATCGTTGGCCTGGAGGAACGGACAAGCCGAAGCTTCATCTGGCGCGACCTGGAGCGCCACGACGAGCGGCGCGTCAGCCTGGACGCGCTTGGGGATCTCTAGGCCGAAGCATTGGCTGCGCCAGTGTCAGGCCGAAGCCGAAGCCAGTGTCAGGCCGAAGCCGAAGCCAGTGTCAGGCCGAAGCCGAAGCCAGTGTCAGGCCGAAGCCAGTGTCAGGCCGAAGCCGAAGCCAGTGTCAGGCCGAAGCCGAAGCCAGTGTCAGGCCGAAGTCAGGCCGAAGCATTGGCTGCGCCAATGTCAGGCCGAAGCATTGGCTGCGCCAGTGTCAGGCC
>JAOACN010000593.1 GCA_026417815.1 Chloroflexaceae bacterium
GGACTGCTATATCAACTCGTGGCGCGGCGTTTGGCCTCGATGAAATGGCGTTGTTCCAGGCGGATGGCGCTGGTGATGCGGCTGATCATGGCGTTGGCCTCGCCCGAAACGGCGCCGTCGTCGGCGGCGGCAACCGCAAACAGCGCGTCAAGGAAGCGGATGCGCTCCTCGACGCTGGTGCTCTCGGCGAAGGCGTTGGTCAGCGTATACGGGTCCAGGTGTTCCTTGCTCTCGACGATGGCGGCCTCGGTGACCAGCACCGCCCGGTCGCGGCTGATGCCCCAGCCCTGCTGCAGGGCGGCGACGATGCGCTCGCGCTCCTCCTCGGTGACCTGGGCGTCGAGGTGTGCCAGGCTGGCGAGGATGCCGCCAGCAAGGGCCAGGGCGCGGGCCTCCCCGGCGGGGATGCCGAGATCCTCCTCGGGCGCCTTGCCCAGGCGCACGCGCACGGCGTAGTACACCCGGTTGTTGAGAAACTCGTCCAGGTACTGCTCGCGGTTCGGACCGGCGGCGCTCAGACCGAGACTGCGGCGCACGAACCCGCCCAGGGCCGCCAGCGGCCCCGGGTCGGCCCGCTCCAGGGCGGCGCGGATCTCGGCGGCCACCTGGCGCTCGGTCTCGTGGAGCACGCGGTCGGCGGCAAAGAGCCGGTCGAGGGCCTGCAAGGCCAGTTGCCGGTCGCGTGGGCCGCGCATCAGCGCGGCCAGTTCGGTAACCAGCCGCTGGCGTTCTTCCGCTTCCACGGGTGAGTAGAGGTAAATATCCAGTTCGGCCCAGTCCTGCATGGTCAGGGCCATCTCGCCGCTGCCCGCCGTCTGGCCCATTTCGGCAAGGAGGTTCTTCAGGCTGTTGACTTCGTCATGGGCAAGGTGCCCATCGGCCCAGGCGGCAGCGATAACGACCTTGGCCAGCGCCATGGCGAGGGGGTGTTTGGGCATAGGGGGATCTGTTCCTCCGGTGGTTTTTGGATTTTGGATTGCCGTATATGGCGTCTCAACTCCTCGCATCCCCGATCCGCCCGCGGCGGGCGCGCGTTGGCGAAGTCCGGACACAGCCGCCGCTGCGGGCGGAACGCAAGGGATCGCGGAGGGCGTAGCCCTCCGCGGCTCAAGCCGTCCGCATCGAGGCGGCGGCGCGCAGGTTCAGTTCCTCGATGCTCTGCTCGCGCATACGGAACTTCTGCACCTTGCCGGTGACGGTCATCGGAAAGCTGTCTACGAACTTGATGTAACGCGGGATCTTAAAATGGGCGATCTGTCCGCGGCAGAACTGGCGGATCTCCTCCTCGTCGGCGGTTTCGCCGGGCTTGAGCTTGATCCAGGCCATGATCTCCTCGCCGTAGCGTTCGTCGGGCACGCCGATCACCTGCACGTCGCTGATCTTGGGATGGGTGTAGAGGAACTCCTCGATCTCGCGGGGATAGACATTCTCGCCGCCGCGGATGATCATATCCTTGATCCGCCCGACGATGTTAATGTAGCCCTCCTCGTCCATCACCGCCAGGTCGCCGGTGTGCATCCAGCCGGCGGCGTCAATCGCCTTGCGGGTGGCTTCCTCGTTGTTCCAGTAGCCCAGCATCACCGAATAGCCCCGCGTGCACAACTCGCCGGTCTGGCCGCGCGGCAGCACCTTGCCGCTGACCGGGTCAATGATCTTGATCTCGACGTGGGGATGCACCTGGCCAACCGTGCCGACCTGCTTCTCCAACGGCGCGCCGATGCGGGTCTGGGTGCTGACCGGGCTGGTCTCGGTCATACCGTAGCAGATCTCCACTTCGCGCATATTCATCAGCGAGTGGACCTTGCGCATCACCTCCACCGGGCAGGGCGCGCCGGCCATCACCCCGGTACGGAGGCTGCTGAGGTCGAAGCGGCCGAACTCGGGATGGTCGAGTTCGGCGATGAACATGGTCGGCACGCCGAAAAGGGCGGTGGCGCGCTCCTCCTGCACGGCCTGGAGCACGGCCAGCGGCTCGAAGCCCTCGGAGGGGTAGATGATCGTCGCTCCGTGGGTGATGCAGCCGAGATTGCCCATCACCATGCCGAAGCAGTGGTACAGCGGCACGGGGATCACCAGGCGATCCTTGTCGGTAAAGCGCATCAGGCGGGCGACGAAGTAGCCATTGTTGAGGATGTTGTGGTGGCTGAGGGTGGCGCCTTTAGGATAGCCGGTTGTGCCGGAGGTGTACTGAATGTTGATTGGATCGTCGAACTGCTGTTCGGCCTGCCGCGCGGCCAGGTCGGCGGGGCTGACCCGTTCGGCGGCGGCCAGCACGTCGCTCCAGGTGAACATGCCGGCGGCCGGTTCGTCGCCCAGGCGAATGACGGTGCGCAGGTCGGGCAGGCGCCCTGCCGCCAGATGACCCGGACGGGCCTGGCGCATCTCGGGCAGCAGTTCGTAGAGCATGGCGCTGTAGTCGGCGCCGCGGAACTGCGGGGCGAAGACCAGGGCGCTGCAGCCGGACTGGTGCAGGGCGTACTCGAGTTCGTGGAGGCGGTAGGCCGGATTGATATTGACCAGGATGGCGCCGATCTTACTGGTGGCGAGCTGGGTGATCAGCCATTCGGCGCGGTTGGGCGCCCAGATGCCGACACGCTCGCCTTTGGCGATCCCCAGGGCCATCAGCCCACGGGCGCAGCGATCCACTTCGGTCTTCAGATCGGCGTAGGTGTAGCGCAGGCCCTGCTGGCGCACCACCAGGGCCTCGTTGTCGGGAAAGCGGGCGGCGATGGCGTCGAAACAATCGCCGATGGTTACGCCCAGCAGGGGCACGTCACTCGTTCCGCTCACGTAGCTCCAGCGCGTAGTCTCCATACTGACGCTCCTCCGTGTGGCTTCCTCGCCACGGGTATGGGTACGATGCGATGTGGGTATGCGTAGTGTACCGCATCTCGGAGGGTTGCGCCACCGCGGTGACTCGCGGGGGTGTGACGAAACGTCTTGCACGCTCCCCCTCGCCCGGCGGCTGAAGTCGCGGGCTACTGATGCGAAGCCCGCCGTTCGGCTGAGCTCACGGCGAAGCCTGCGCGGGCTCTACCGGATGTAATGCGTCATCTTCATCAGGCGCGGGCGAACGTCCTGCGAAGCCGGCCGTTCGGCTGAGCCTTCGTCCTGGCTCAGGCCAGGGGCTCACGGCGAAGCCGGCGCCGGCTTCAGCAGGCTACGGAGGCAGCCTGCGCAAGGCTCGCCGGAGCCTTCAGGCG
>JAOACN010000607.1 GCA_026417815.1 Chloroflexaceae bacterium
GCCCACACCCGGCCCGACGTGCGCTTCAGCGTGGTCTCCAACCCTGAGTTTTTGCGCGAAGGCAGCGCCCTCAGCGACTTCTTCAAGCCCGACCGCATCGTCCTCGGCTCGACCGACCGGGCGGCGGCGGAGGCGGTGGCGGAGTTGCACGCCCCCCTGGGGGCGCCGGTGATCATTACCGACTTGCGCACCGCGGAGATGATCAAGTACGCCTCCAACGCCTTTCTGGCCACGCGGATCTCCTTCATCAACGAGATCGCCCAGATCTGCGAGAAGCTGGGGGCGGACGTGAAGGAGGTGGCGCGAGGGATGGGGGCGGACCGGCGCATCGGGCCGCACTTCCTGGAGGCGGGGGTGGGCTACGGGGGCTCGTGCTTCCCCAAGGACGTGCTGGCGCTGCACCATATGGCGGCCTCGGCGGGCTGCCATCCGCAGTTGCTCCAGGCGGTGATGGAGATCAACCAGAGCGCCCGCGATCGTTTCATTGACAAGCTCCGCGATATTCTTGGCAGCTTTGAGGGCATGTTGATCGGCGTGCTGGGGTTGACGTTCAAGCCGAACACGGACGATATGCGCGAGGCCCCCAGTGTGGATATTATCAACGCCTTGCAACGCGAGGGCGCGCGGGTCAAAGCCTACGACCCGGTGGCGATGGAAGTCGCCGGCGAGATCCTCCCCAGGGTGACGTACTGCGCCACGGCCCTCGATGTGGCCAAGGAGGCCGACGCGCTGCTGATCATCACCGAATGGAACGAGTTTAAGCAATTGCCTTTCGAAAAGATCAAGCAGTACATGCGCCGCCCGATCATCCTGGACGGGCGCAACATCTACGACCCGACCGAGATGGCCGCAAAGGGGTTTATCTATCGTGGGGTGGGTCGTTAGGCGCCTCGCGGCCTGGCCGCATACCACGGAGATACAGAGGATGCCTTCCCGGAGAGGGCTGCGCCCTCCTGGACCCTCCCATACGGGCAGGGGAATGGGGAAAACCGGTCGCCTCCCCACCCCTTCCAATCCTTCCGGAGTTGCCGGTGATCTGCCACGGGGTTGACATCATCGAGGTCGCGCGCATCCGGCGCGCCGCGGAACGCTGGGGGATGCGCTTCCTCGGGCGCGTCTTCACCCCGGCGGAACTGGCTGACTGTGGAGTGGGCGGACCGGCGCCGCGCTATGAGTCGCTGGCGGCGCGCTGGGCAGCCAAGGAAGCCACGGCCAAGGCTCTGGGCGCCGGCCTGCGCGGTCCGGGTGGCAACGCGATGGGGTTTCGCTTTCAGGAGATTGAAGTACGTCGCGGGCCGGACGGACGCCCCGAGTTGCGCCTCTCTGGCGCGGCAGCCGCCGCCGCTGCCCGGGCGGGGTTGAGTTCGCTTGCGCTCAGCCTCTCGCATACTCACGACCACGCGGTTGCCAGCGTGATCGGTGTGATTTGACGCGGGGATACCCGGTTTCCCCGCGCCCCTGCCGGTGGGCGGCCCCGCGACCAGTTGGAGGATGCCGGTATACCCGGTTTCCCCGCGCCCCTGCCGGTGGGCGGGCGCCAGCGGCCCCCGTGCGCGGCAGGTAGCCTTCTATCGGGGCATACACGCGACCGGCGCATAACGCGCGTGGTAGAATACCTGAGGAAACACCGACCGTAGGGGGACGTATGCGCCTGGTAACCACCGCGCAGATGCGCGCTCTGGAGCAGGCCGCCGTGGACGCCGGGGCCACCTGGGACGGGTTGATGGAACAGGCGGGCTGGGGCGTGGCCCAGGAGGCCCTGCGCCTGCTCGGTCCGGTCGCGGGCCGGCGCGTCTTGATCCTCGTTGGCCCTGGCAACAATGGCGGCGATGGACTGGTCGCCGCCCGCCATCTCCACGACGCGGGCGCGCTGGTGACGCTGTACCTCTGGCGCCGACGCGGCCCTGAGGGAGACGCAAACTGGCAGCGTTGTCGCGCGCGCAAGATCCGCGAGGCTCTTGCCGAGAATGACCCGCACCAGACGACCCTGCGCAATCTGGCGCAGGAGGCCGACCTGGTCGTTGATGCCCTGCTGGGCATGGGGATCAGCCGGCCCCTGGAGGGCGAACTGGCTGCGATTGTCGAGACGGTCAACGCGGCACGGGCCGCGCGCCCATCTGATCTGCGCGTGCTGGCAGTCGATCTGCCGACAGGCGTCAACTCGGATACGGGAGCCGTGGTCGGTGCAGCGATCCGCGCCGACGTGACGGTGGCGACCGGGCTGCCCAAACGTGGCCTGCTCCTGTTCCCAGGACGAGACCACGTGGGCCGCCTGGTCCTGGCAGAGATCGGCATTCCGGCGCAGGCCCTGGAGGAGGTCATGAGCGCGATGCTAACGGCTGAGGAGGCGCGGCGCCTGACGCCCGCCCGTCCGGCCGATGCCCACAAGGGCAGTTTTGGCAAGGTGCTGGTGGTGGCCGGGTCGCTCAACTACCCCGGCGCGGCGTCACTGGCCTGCGCCGGGGCAGCGCGGGTTGGCGCGGGGTTGGTGACGCTGGCAACCGGGCGCACCGTGCTGCTGGCGGGCGGGCGCCCGCTTGAGGTGACGCTGCTGCCGCTGGCCGAGGGCGAGTGGGGCGCGATCGGTCCGAATGCGGTCGAGGAGCTTGAGGAGCATCTGGCAGGCTACGCGGCGCTGTTGCTGGGCCCTGGCCTCGGTTCGGCCGAGTGCACCCGCGACTTTGTGCAGCGGCTCTTCGGCCTCGAACGCCCCCGGATAAAGACGCGGGTTGGCTTTCTGGCTGGCGCTGTCGCCGATGAGCAGGCGGTCGCGACCAAACTTGAGCAGTTGCCGCCTACGGTGCTCGATGCCGATGGATTGAACACGCTGGCCGCGGTTGAAGGGTGGCACGAGCGCCTGCCACGCGAGCGGTTTGTGTTGACCCCGCACCCGGGCGAGATGCGACGGTTGCTGAAGGTGGAAGCCCTGCCGGATGATCCCCTGGCGGTGGCGACGGAGGCGGCCACGCGCTGGGGCCAGGTGGTGGTGCTGAAGGGCGCGACGACGGTGATCGCGGCGCCCGATGGCCGTAGCCTGGCCTATAGCCAGCCGAACCCGGCCCTTGCCACCGCCGGGACCGGCGATGTGCTGGCCGGCGCGATCGCCGGGTTGCTCGCCCAGGGTCTGGCGCTCTATGACGCGGCGGCGCTGGGGGTCTACCTCCACGGCGCGGCGGGGGCGCGGGTGCGCGAGGAACTGGGCGACGCCGGGGCCCTGGCCAGCGACCTGCTGCTGGAACTGCCGCGGGCGCTCAAGGCCCTCAAGGAGACGGCACGGTAACATCGGGGCAGGAAGGCAGGGTAACCCTCCAGGTTGCCCAGACAGACCATGAACGCGGTAGAGCTGATCGCCAAAAAGCGGGACGGGCACGCGCTCAGCAGCGAGGAGATCACCTGGCTGATCGAGCAGTATGTCGCCGGGGCGATCCCCGATTATCAAATGAGCGCGTGGGCGATGGCGGTGGTGTTGCGCGGCATGGATGAACGCGAGACCGCCGATCTGACCCTGGCCATGGCCCGCAGCGGCCGCATGCTCGACCTGCACGACCTGGCGCCGATCACCGTGGACAAGCACTCTACCGGCGGGATCGGCGACAAGACGACGCTGGTCGTCGCGCCACTGGTGGCGGCGGTGGGCTTGCCAGTCGCCAAAATGAGCGGTCGCGCCCTTGGCTTTACCGGTGGCACGGTGGATAAACTGGAGAGCATCCCCGGCTTCCACGCCACGCTGGACGCCGCGGAGTTCCGGCGCCTGGTGCGTGAGGTGGGCCTGGTGGTGGCCGCGCAAAGCGAGGAACTGGCGCCAGCCGACAAGAAGTTCTACGCCCTGCGTGACGTAACCGCTACGGTCGAGTCCATTCCCCTGATCGCCGCCAGTGTGATGAGCAAAAAACTCGCCGCCGGGGCGGATTGTCTGGTGCTGGACGTCAAATATGGCCGTGGCGCCTTTATGCACACGCTCGAAGAGGCGCGGGAGCTGGCCCGGCGCATGGTGGCGATTGGCCGCCATGCGGGCCGGCGCGTGGCCGCGGTCATCAGTTCGATGCAACAACCCCTGGGATACCATATCGGCAATGCCCTGGAGGTGCGCGAGGCGATTGCCGCGCTGCGCGGTCACGGCCCGGCGGATCTCGTGGAACTCAGCCTGATCCTCGGCGCGCAACTGGTGCAACTGGCCGGCCTCCGCGATAATGAGGCGGAGGCGCGGGCGCTGTTGCGCGAGGCCCTGGACCGCGGCGAGGCCTGGGCCAGGTTCCGCCAGATGGGGGCGGCCCAGGGCGGCGACGTGGGCTACGTTGACGCGCCGGAACGGCTGCCTTCCGCCCCGGTGCAGCGTGATGTCCTGGCGCCGCGGAGCGGCTATGTCACCGCGATTGATGGCATGGCCCTGGGACTGGCCGTGAACGCCCTCGGCGGCGGACGCGCCCGCAGGGATGCGCCGATTGACCCGGCGGTGGGCCTGGCGCTGCGCGCGCGCATCGGCGATGCCGTGACGGCGGGCGCGCCGCTGGCGACCATCCACGCTGCCAGTGATGCCGATGCGGAGCAGGTGTTGCCAGGGCTGATCGCCGCATTTACGCTCGGTGATGCGCCGGTGACGCCGCCAGCGTTGGTGGAGGAGATCATCAGGGAGGTTTGAAGAGCCTATGCCGATCTACGAATATCTCTGCCCGGAGTGCAACGGCAAGTTTCAAAAACTTGTGCGCGGCTTTGCCGACCCGCCTGGTCTGGCCTGCCCACGCTGCGGCAGCGCCGACGTGCCTGTCTCTTATACACATCT
>JAOACN010000642.1 GCA_026417815.1 Chloroflexaceae bacterium
AAGAGACAGGCTTCATGGTCTCCTGCCCGACGAGGGCGGAGAAGGGGTAGAGGGGAGGGAGGGGCATGGATGCTCCAGGATCAAATGGTACAATCAAACAGACGTGGAATGCTTGAACGAATACCTGCTGAAGCGAGCGAAGAATGGCTGTACCACCAGAACTTAAAGTTCCTTTCGATCTCCCAACGTTGATCGAGATCTGCCGGCGTCACGGTGTCACTATGGTGGGTCTTGTCGGCTCAATGGCGCGCGGGGAGGCAACCGATCGCAGCGATATTGACCTGATCGTTCGCTTTGCCCAGCCGACAAGCCTGATCGGACTGATCAGGCTGGAACAGGAGTTGAGCGGTGCGCTTGGGCGCCAGGTTGATTTGCTCACTGAGTCCGCCCTCAGCCCGTACCTCCGCGACCGTATTCTCCGCGATATGCAGGTGGTGTATGCCGCGTGATGATACGGTTTATCTCCGCCACGTCCTGGATGCCATTATCAAGATCGAGACCTATCTGACCGGGATTGAAGAGTCAACCTTCCAGAGTCAGAGCCTTATCCAGGATGGCGTCATCCGTCAACTGGAAATCATCGGTGAGGCAGTCAAGCGTATCTCCCCAGGGACACGTTCTTTGGCGGTTGAGATCCCCTGGTCAGCGATTGCGGGAATGCGCGACAAACTCATTCACGATTACTTCGGCGTCAACCTCGATCAGGTGTGGTTGACCGCGACTACAGACATACCGGTGCTCAAGACGGCGGTCACCCATATTCTCGCGAAGCTACAGGCCGACCAGGGAACGATGCCGTAGAAACAAACCCCTCCTGGGACCGCTTTTCTTGGGAGGGCTAGGCCCTTCCAAACTTTGCCCGCACTCCAAACGCCTGTGCTTACCTCTCCGGCTTGATCTGCCGGTAATAAACAAGTTCGTGGTCGGGCAGCAACTCCGGGTGGAAGATCTTGATCAGGTCGGCCAGAATGATGTCCGGATTGGCGACGCCGCTCTCCCAGTAGTCATTGCCACCGGTGGCGTTCAGGCGCAGGTTGTTGTTGTACCGACGCCCGTTCTGGAAGGCGGCGAACTGCGCGTAGCGCTCGTCGTCCTTCAGCACATCGCTCGCGCTCGTCCAGAACTGGCTGCCGTTGACCCAGAAATCGGCATCCTGGGCGCGTTCAAGCACCTCCTCGAAACTGAGCTTGGGGCTTCCGGTGGCGTCATTGTCGGCCCAGAGGTAGTCGGCCCCCGCGTCGGCCAGCATCCGCGCAAAGTAGCTCTTGCCGCCCGACACGTACCACGAGCCTTTGTACATAAACCCGGTAAACACGGAAGGCTTATCGGCCACCGCCCTGGCTTTTTCGGCCATGGTCGTGTAGCGTTCCTCCATCTCGGCGAAGACCCGTTCGGCCTCGGCCTCCTTGTTGAAGAAGAGGCTCGTGTATTTGATCCACTCGGCGCGGCCCAGCGACTCCTCTTCGAGCCACGCAGAGTTGATCACCGCCTTCAGCCCCACCTCGATCAGCTTCGGGTGATCCCATTCCGTTGCATCGGAGCCGGCGAAGGTCATGATCAGATCGGGTTGCAGGTCGAGGGCAGCCTCAACGTTTATTTCGCTGTGACCGCCGCCAATTTCCTTCAGCTTGCCGGCTTCGACCAGGGCCAGCACTTCGGGAGAGTTGATCTGCTTGAAGTTCTGCACCGCCACCAGCCGGTCCAGCACGCCCAGGCGGATAAGGTCGGCGAACTGCGTTGTCGAAAGGGCGGCAACGGTTTTGATCGGAACCTCGATCACCTGCGCGTCGCCGACATCGCTCGGGACAGGGGTGCCGCACTGCACCAGGATGTAGCGGAAGGTCTCCGTGGCGCCTGGATATGGCTTCAGAACGGTGACCTCTTTGTAGTTGTTGAAGTACTCGACCTTCCAGGCCGTCGAGTGAGAGAGGGTCACTTTGTCAGGGAAGTAGTCAACATCCGGGTCATAGTCGGTGACGCATCCCTCGGTCAGGTTGGCGTCAAGGGCCTCGGCCACAGGTGCAGCGGTGGGCGCGGGCGCAACGGTAGGCGCAGGCGCGGCGGTGGGGGCGGGTGCAGCCGTGGGCGCCATGGGCGCGGTGGGCGTGGGCGCGGCGGTGGGCGCCTGGGCGGCGGGCTGGCTGCCGCAGGCCACCAGCCCGGCGATGAACAGGAGCGTGACGACCAGGGTGCTGAGGCGTTTCATGGCGTGTTCCCTCCTTGCAGCTCGGACTACGAAAGCGTACAGGGCAACGACAGGCTAATGCCATCGGCGACCGGTCAGGTTGCGTTGAGCGTGGTAGTGGGCAGTCCAGACGAACGATTCGGCTGGCGGCGCAACGCTGACCTGTCCAGGCGCCCCACATCTAATCTCCAATCCAAAGACTGCCTTCTGAAATCCCCCTAGCCGTGCTCGAAGCGGGTCGCGCTGCGATCCTTCGGGTCGGGTTCCAAGCCCAGGTACTGGCTTCGCAGCTTATCCCAGAGGGCCAGACGTGACCAGTCGGGCGCCTCGAGGCGTTGCATTTCGTTTGAGTAGAAGGGGTTAGGCAGGAAGATGGTGATCTGCTGCTCACCCTTGCCGTTGAAGAGGCGTATGCCCCAACTGCCGGGGCTGCCATCGGCATTGAGCCGGCGGTAGAACTCGGCGCGGGCAGTGCGGCGCTGCCGCGCCAGTTCAGGATCGATCGGATTCTGCGGCGAGCCTTTGTACTCTCCGATACACAGGTGGAAGTGCCAGGGGCCAAAGTCTACCGTCAGATAGCCATTGTTCAGGCTGATGCGCGTGGGGGCGTTGGGGGCCTTGATTTCAAACACCGCACCCTGGATATACGGACCGAAGATGAATTCGTTCCAGTGATTGCTGAACAGATCGCTGAAGAGGCGGTAGAGCGTCTCTTCGGTTGGCTCGAATGGAAAGATCTCCAGCGTGCCAACGCCCGGTTCGACGACAATGCGCGGTTCGGTTGTAGCCATCGTGCGATCTCCTTCATACACTTCGCGCCCTTGCGCCTTTGCGTCAACTTTGCCGAGAAGCGCGCCAGGCGTTCCCTCTCTATCACGCTGCTTCCTCCATCACCGCCCGCTGGTGGATCAGGGCGACCAGTTCGCGCAGCGAGGCCACCCGCTGCGGCGCGGCCCCGTCGAGCCAGACGTTCCAGCGCGGCGCTGGTTCGCTGCCGGAGATGACCACCCGCGCCAGGGCCGGTTCGTCGCCGCCGACGACCAGGCAGCCGGCCCGCTCCAGGGCACGGGCGGTCCACACGCCGACCAGCCCGTCGCCGACCAGGGCCACGCGCCGGTAGGCCGGCGGATGGACGTGGAAGTGTCCCTGATGCCGGTCAAAGGTGATCCCCTCACTGGCGAAGGCGGCCTCGAAGGCCCCGCCGAGCACCAGGTCCTCCGGCGCGCCCACGTGCATTACGCCCCCCGGCGCCAGCAGCCAGAGAGCATCCGCGCTGCGCAGGGCCAGGTCCAGATCATGGGTCGAGAGCAGCAGCGCCCGGTTGGTCTCGCGGGCCAGGCGGCGCAGCAGGCGCATCATCTCCACCCGGCGCGGCAGGTCGAGGAAGGCGGTCGGCTCGTCGAGGATCATTACCAGCGGCTCCTGGGCCAGCGCCCGCGCCACCATGACCCGCTGGCGCTCGCCGTCGCTCAGTTCGTGCACCAGCCGGGCCGCCAGGTTCACCGCGTCCACCGCTTCCAGCGCCCAGCGGGCAACTTCTTCGTCACGCGGCGTCAGCCGGCCGGTCCAGTCGGTGTGGGGGTGGCGCCCCAGGGCCACGAGGGCGTAGGCGGTCAACTGGCCCACCTCGATGCGCTCGGTCAGCACGACGCTGAGGCGCCGGGCGATCTCGCGGGCGCCGAGGTCGGCCAGATCGGCCCCGTCGAGGAACACCCGCCCGGCCAGGGGCGGCTGCATGCCTACCAGTGTGCGCAGCAGGGTGGACTTGCCCACGCCGTTGGGTCCCAGCAGACACACCACTTCCCCGGCGTGGAGGGCCAGGTTCAGATCCTCGGCAATCACCCGCCGCGGCCCGCGGCGGGGCGTGTAGCCGATGCTCAGGGCTTCGGTTGCCAGTACCGTTGTGCTCATGGGCGTGCTTTCGCTACACGAATGGTCCGGGAAGAGGGTTTCCGGGAGGGCGTAGCCCCTCCCAGGCCCTTCCCACGGGCGGGGGCTTGGGGAAACCTGGTTTCCCCACATCCCTCCAACCGGCGGTTCGTGGCACCCGCGGCGCCTTCACGTTCCTCAAAGCGCGCAGTGGGGTTTACGGGAGTGCAAAGCCCTCCCAGGCCCTCCCCGCAGGCAGGGGCGTGAGGAAACCTGGTTTCCCCACACCCCTCCAACCGACCTGAGATTGCGACGAGGCGCCGTCTTCCTGCGCCCCTCCGGGCAGGAGTGAGCCTGGTCATACGCCAAACGTTCCTCTCCCAACACCACGGCGCAGAATGATCCACACCACCACCGGCGCGCCGATCAGGGCGGTGATGGCGTTCAACGGCAGCACCACGTTCGTGCCGGGGGCCTGGGCGACCAGGTCGGCCAGGAGGGCGGCGGTGGCGCCGACCAGGGCGCAGGCGGGGATGAGGACGCGGTGGTCGGCGCTGCGCAGCAGAGCGCGGCAGAGGTGGGGGATGGCGATGCCCAGGAAGGCAATTGGCCCGCAGAAGGCCGTCACCGTCCCGGCAAGCACGGCCCCGCTGGCGACAATGCCCACCCGCGCCTGGCGGATGTCCAGCCCCATGCTGCGGGCATAGGCTTCGCCCAGCAGCAGGGCGTTGAGGGCCTTGGTCAACACCAGGGCCAGCAGCAGGCCGGCGAGGATCGTCGGGGCCAGCACGCGCATCTGCGTCCAGGTCACCCCGCCGAAGCTGCCGAAGCTCCAGGCGACATAGGCCTGAATGCGCTCGGCGATGCTGAAGTAGAGCAGCAGACTGACAATCGCGCTGGTCAGATAGCCGATCATCAATCCCAGGATGAGCAGGGTCACGCTGCTCTGCACGCGCCGGGCCAGGGCCAGCACCAGGATGAGCACCGCCCCTGCGCCGAGGCTGGCGGCGGCAACCAGGCTCAGGTTGCCCAGCAGGCCGGCGACGGCGAGCAGGGTGTTGTTGGCCGCGCCTACGGTCAGCACCACCAGGGCCACCCCCAGACTGGCCCCGGAGCTGACCCCCAGCACGAAGGGGTCGGCCAGCGGGTTGCGGAAGAGGGTCTGCATCTGCAGGCCGCTGACGCCGAGGGCGGCGCCGGCCAGGGTGGCGGTGAGCGCCTTGGGGAGCCGGAAGTCGAAGATGATCGTCTTCCACGTCGCGCGCTCCGGCTGGCCGCCGAGCAGGATGCTCAGCACCTGCTCCAGGGGGATGCGCACCGATCCCAGACTCAGGCTGAGCAAAAAGGCGCCGACGACCAGGCCAAGCATTACTACCAGGGCCAGGGGGCGCAGCCCCAGCCGCGGCCAGGGGGAGGCGGTGGGAGTCGCTTCAGAAGTTGAGCGGGTTATTTCGGCCATACGTGCTCACTTTCGATACGGCACATCCGAGGCATGTGTCCTATATTCTTAATCTTCATCTAAACCTCCCCCGCTGGGGGAGGTAGCCCGGCTCCTCCCCCAGCGGGGGGAGGCTGGGAGGGGGGCAGAAAGACAAACGGGCCAGAGTCCTCCCAAATCCTGCGCGCGACCCGCCAGGTTACGCTACCTGGCCTTCGCAACCCTCCGGGTTGCGCTACTGCGTCCAGATTTGATGCGCCCAATCCAAAATCCGAAATCCAAAATCGAAAATCTCGCTCTACTGCGCCCGCAAACGGTGAAAGACATGCTCCTCTACGGGCTGGTTCCGCTCAAGATGCTCACGCACGATGCGTTCGAGCACGGCTTCGTCCACGTGGTGGTACCAGATCCCTTCGGGATACACCACTACAATCGGCCCGCCGGAGCAGACGCCAAGGCACGCGGCTGAGCCCCGCTTGACCCGCCGGGGATTCTCGTAGTGTCCCAGCGGGCCGAGCAGGCGCGGCAGACGGGCGTAGAGCGCCTCCGCCAGGCCTCGGGGGTCGCAGTAGCTCCC
>JAOACN010000671.1 GCA_026417815.1 Chloroflexaceae bacterium
CGTCAGATGTGTATAAGAGACAGCGGCTGAGGGCATCCTCTTCACCGCCCAGTACCAGTTGACCATGGCCCAGCTCTACTTCCGGGCCGGGCTGCACGAGCGGCCGGCCCAGTTCGACCACTACTTTCGGCGCTACCCCGACTATGGGATGCACGCCGCCGGCTACTGCGTGGTCGCCGGGCTGGAGTGGCTGCTGGACTGGATGCGCGCGGCGCGTTTCCGCGAGGAGGATCTGGCCTACCTGCGGGCCCAGCGCACCCGCGCCGGCGCGCAACTCTTCGCCGACGACTTCCTCGACTACCTGCGCCATCACGGCCATTTCGAGGCCATCAGCCTCAGCGCCATCCCCGAGGGACGGGTGGTGCATCCCGGCGTCCCCCTGAGCGTGGTGCGCGGGCCCCTGGCCATGGCCCAGATCCTGGAGACGGCGCTGCTCAACCAGCTCAACTACCAGACCCTCATCGCCACCAAGGCCGCGCGCATCCGCGAGGTGAGCCGGGCGAGCATGGTGCTGGAGTTCGGCCTGCGCCGGGGGCAGGACCGCGGCGCCAACGCCGGCACCCGCGCGGCGTTGATCGGCGGGGCCGATTTCACCTCCAATGTGGGCCTCTCCAGCACCATGGGGCTTCCGCCCAAAGGCACCCATGCGCACTCGCTGGTGCAGGCCTACCTGGCGCTGGGTCAGAGCGAACTCGACGCCTTCCGCGCCTTCGCCGAAGTCTACCCCGACGACTGCATCCTGCTGGTTGACACGGTTGACACCCTGGAGAGCGGCGTTCCTAACGCCATCCGGGTGTTTGAGGAGCTACGGGCGAAGGGCCACAAACCGGTGGGCATCCGCCTTGATTCGGGCGACCTGGCCTACCTGGCCATCCAGGCGGCGCTGATGCTCGACCGGGCCGGATTCGCTGATACGGTCATCGTGCTCTCCAGCGACCTGGACGAACTGGTGATCTGGCAGATCCAGACCCAGATCGCCGCCGAGGCCGGGCGCTACGGCGCCGACGCCGACGCGATTATTCACCGGCTGGTCTATGGCGTCGGCACGCGCCTGGTCACCTCGCACGGCGAAGGCGCCCTCGGCGGCGTGTACAAACTGGTCGCCATTCACGACGGAACCGACTGGCGCCCGGCGATCAAGATCGCCGACTCGCCCGCGAAGATGACCACTCCTGGTCTCAAGCAGACCTGGCGGCTCTACGACCGGCGCGGCCTGGCGACCGCCGATATGATATGCCTGGACGAAGAGGACCCGCGGCGGATGGAGCAGATTGTGTTGCGCCATCCTGTCGAGCCGTCAATGTTCCGTGTGCTGGAGCCGACGGCGCTCTCGGGGATGGAGCCCCTGCTGGTCGAGGTGCTGCGCGAGGGCCATCTGGTGTACGACCTGCCCTCGCTGGAAGCGATGCGCGAGCGTCGCCGGGCCGACGTGGAGCGTCTCGACGCCGGGGTGCGCCGCATTGTCAACCCGCACATTTACCATGTCTCGCTCTCGCAGCGGCTGTGGGATTTGAAGCAGGAACTGCGGCGCCGGCTGGAGAGCGGTGATTAGTACCACATGGAACGGACGCGCATCACCTATCGCATCGCGCCGGAGGACGCCGGGCTGCGTCTGCGCGACCTGGCGACGCGCCTGGCGGGGGCGGCGGGGGCCACCGCGGCGGCCCGGGGCGGCGCCTGGCTCGACGGGCGCCGGGTGAGCGACGCCGATGCGCCCGCTCCCGCTGGCGCGACGCTAACGCTGCGCTTCCCACCCGCCGACGGCTACGCCGAGGTGACCATCACGGCGGAGGATCTGGCCTACGAGGATCCCTGGCTGATCGCCGTGCACAAACGGGCGGGCTGGTACGTCGGGGCCACACCCTGGGACTCCCGGGGCAACGTCCTCGCGGCCCTGGGGCGCTACCTGGCCTTCCGCGACGGCGCGGCGCCGCCGCTGCACCTGGCTCACCAGCTCGACCGCGACACCTCGGGCCTGCTGCTGGTGAGCAAGGCGCCCGCGATTAACGCCGCGCTTCAGGACGCCTTTGCCAGGGGCGAGGTCGCCAAAACCTACTTCGGCCTCTGCGCGGGCAGGCCGGAATGGAGAGTGATGGAGTTGCGTACCGGCCACGGCCGGGCAGCCGGGGGGCGCTGGCGCATCTACCCCCTGGAGGCGGTGGGCCAGGCGCTGCCCGAGGGCGGCGGGCGCGTGCGGGAGGCCCACAGTAGCTTTCAGGCGGCAGGTTTTCTGGACGATGCCGCACTGGTCATCGCCGTGCCCCACACCGGACGCACCCACCAGATCCGCCTGCACCTGGGGGCCATCGGGCACCCCGTGGTGGGCGACCC
>JAOACN010000491.1 GCA_026417815.1 Chloroflexaceae bacterium
AGATGTGTATAAGAGACAGGGCTCAGCCTGGTAGAGCACCGCGTTTGGGACGCGGGGGTCGTGGGTTCAAATCCCTCCGCCCCGACCATTGTTCCGCCGCGCGGATCACACAACGCCGGACGCCAGCGCACGCAGCGCCGGCGCTGGCGTTGTATCACGTAAGGACGGTTATGCGGCGCCGCCGCGCAACGCCACGAATAAGATTGAGGGGTCCTGGGAGGGCGTAGCCCTCCCAGATCCTCCCTGCCCTCAGGAGAAGGAGACGCGAGGTGCTGAGCCTCGCAGGGAGAGTGTATGGCAACCATTCTGCTCGTGGAAGATGATACGACCCTCGCCGAAACCTTACGCTACAACATGGAGCGCGAAGGCTATGGCGTCCTCGTGGCCTCCGACGGCGTCCAGGGACTGGAACTGGCCCGCCGCGAGCGTCCTGATCTGGTGGTGCTCGACATTATGCTCCCGCGTCTCGATGGCTTTTCGGTGTGCCGCATCCTGCGCCAGGAGAGCGACGTGCCGATCATGATGCTGACCGCGCGCCAGGATGAGGTTGACCGTATCGCCGGCCTGGAGCTTGGCGCCGATGATTACGTCAGCAAGCCCTTCAGTCTGGGCGAGATGCTCGCCCGCCTGCGGGCGATTATGCGGCGCAGCGAGCGACAACCACGCCTCGGGCGCGAGGTGCTCGAGGCCGGCGCCCTCCGCATTGATACCAGCAGTCGCCGCGCCTGGCGCGATGGCCAGGAGTTGTCCCTCCCCCAGAAGGAGTTTGACCTCCTCACCTGCCTGATCCGCAACCACGGCATCGCCCTCTCCCGTGACCTGCTGCTCGAGCGTGTCTGGGGCCTGGATTTTGT
Organism: Chloroflexaceae bacterium; assembly: GCA_026417815.1. Classification (GTDB taxonomy): domain Bacteria; phylum Chloroflexota; class Chloroflexia; order Chloroflexales; family Chloroflexaceae; genus JACAEO01. Next base: position 855 of record JAOACN010000491.1, read on the forward strand.
CGGCGACAGCCGCACCGTTGACGTGCATATCCGCTGGCTGCGTGAAAAGATCGAACCGGATCCCGGTCGCCCGCGCTACATCCAGACGGTGCGCGGGGTGGGCTACCGTTTCGAGGTCCCCGAAGTCTGAGCAATGACCACGCTCACGATTGCGCTTGCGGTGGCGCTGGCGGCGAGCCTCGCCCTCAGCGCCTGGCTCTGGCGCCGCCTGGCGCGGGCCACCACGGCGCCCGCCATCGAGGCGCCGCCGCCCGCCGATCCGTTTTCCCCCCTCCAGCATCCTCTCTTCCAGAGCGCCATGGCCGCCCTCGACTCCGGGCTGATCGTGGTTGACCTGGAGCACCAGATCCGCCTGGTGAACCGCCGGGCCGAAGAGCTCCTCGCGCCGGCTGTGGACACAGTCGGCCAGGGCCTGATCGTGCTCCTCCGCGATCACCAGGCCGACGCGCTGGTGGCCGAAACGCTCCGCGACGGCGAGGCCCGCGAGATGGCGATGAAGCCCATCTCCAGCGGCCGCACCCTGCGCGTGCAGTGCAGCCCCATCGCTCCCAATGGCCAGACCATCGGCGCCCTGTTGCTGATCCGTGACATTACCCAGTTGAGCATGCTCGAGCGTTCCCGCCGCGATCTGGTGGCGAACGTCTCCCACGAGCTGCGCACCCCGCTGGCGTCCCTCAAGCTCCTGGTGGAAACCCTGCAGTCAGAGCCGCCGCCCGAGGTGGCGCGGCGCATGCTTGGCCAGATGGCCCAGGAGGTTGACGCCGTCACCCAGCTCGTTGACGAGTTGCACGAACTCTCGCAGATCGAATCCGGTCGCGTCACCCTGAAACTGGCCCCGACGCCGATCCGTCCGGTTGTGGAACGCGCCCTGGAACGCATCAAGCCGCAGGCCGACCGCAAGCAGATCGCCATCGCCGCAGAGTTCCACGACGCGGCGTCGTGCGCCCTGATCGATGGCGACCGGGTCGGCCAGGTGTTGCTCAACCTGCTGCACAACGCGGTGAAGTTTAGCGCCCCCGGCGGCCACGTGACGGTCCGCACCGCGCTCGTGAACCACAACGGCGACGCGGAGCATGATGACGCCTCTGCGGGCGGTCTCTGGCTCCAGGTGAGCGTGATCGACACGGGCATCGGCATTCCCGCCCAGGAACTGCCGCGCATTTTCGAACGCTTTTACAAGGTCGATCGCGCCCGTACCCGCAACGCCGGGGGCACTGGCCTGGGCCTCGCCATCGCCAAGCATCTGGTCGAGGGCCACGGCGGGCGACTCTGGGCCAGCAGCGTCGAGGGCCAGGGGAGCACCTTCAGTTTCACCTTGCCCGCCGCGTAGGACCAAAGCATTGTCGGCCCTACGCCCCATCCGTCCGTTTAATGACCACCATGGTAATGTCATCCGCCTGGCTCTGGCCGCCGGCAAAATCGCTGACCGCGGCGAGCACGGCGTTGATGATCTCCTGGGGGCCGTGGTGGGCATTGGCTTGCAGGACGGCCGCGAGACGGTCGTCGCCGAAGAGTTCGCGCTCGCCGTTCATGGCCTCGGTGACGCCATCGGTGTAGAGCAGGAGCACGTCACCGGGGTTCAGGGTGAGGGCCATCTGTTCAAAGCGGGGATCGGGCACAATGCCGAGCACGATGCCCTGAGCGCGCAGCAGGCGCACCTGGCCGGTGGCGGTTTCGTAGAGCAGCGGGTAGTTGTGGCCGCCGTTGGCGTAGGTCAGGCCGCCCGTGCGCGGTTCGAGCACGGCATAGAAGGCGGTCACGAACAGACCGGCGCGCGAGTCGGCCAGAATGAGCCGGTTGGCGCGCTGGAGCACCTCGGCGGGTTGGCGGCCATCAATGGCGCTGGCGCGCAGCAGAGTGCGCGAGAGGGCCATGAACAGCGCCGCCGGCACGCCCTTATCGGTCACATCGGCGATCACCACACCAAGACGCTGGGCGGTGGAGAGATGGGACATCTCCGGGCCGGCCAGGCGCCCCCCGCGGAAGGTGACCTCGCGCCGGGGCGGATCGCTGGCCGGGGGCGGCTGCCCGTGGGCGGCAGGGAGGGCGATGAAATCGTAGAAATCGCCGCCAACCTGCCGCGCGGCGCGGTAGTAGGCTTCGATCTGGAAGCCAGGCACGCCAGGGCAGCAGTTGGGTAGAAAACTGGCCTGGATCTCGCGGGCCAGGTCCAGTTCCTTTTCCAGCTTCTCGCGGGCGAGGGCTTCCTGGTGGAGCCGTTCCCGCTCCAGGGTCTGCACCAGCAGGTTGGCGAGAATGCCGAAGAGCTGGGCTTCTTCATCGAGGAACTGGCGCGGGCCGCGGGTGTTTACCATAAATGTGCCCACTGGCGCGCCCCCCAGTTCGATCGCCAGGCCCATGTGCCCCTGGAAGCCCTGTTGCGCGAGCAGGGGCGGCAGGGGGCTGAGGGCCTCAAGCGGCAGGGTGGCGGCCCGATCGGGCAGGTACCAGAGGTGCGGACCGGTCAGGTCGAGGGTCAGGGGCCAGGGCGCTGCGGCGGGGAGATGCCAGCCGTGGGCCGCCCGTAGCACGGCGCGGCCGCCAGGTTCGTCAGCCTCGACGAAGGCGCAGGCATCGGCCTCCAGCAACCGCGCGCCGACGCGCACCAGGCGCTGCAGCGCAGGCTCGAGCGATACGCTGGTCAACAGGTCCTGCGAAAGGGTGAGCAAGGCCCGTTGTTCCTGCACCCGGCGCACCTTGGCCTGCTCGTAGAGCCTGGCCCGGGCGATGGCCAGGCCAAGGATCTGGCCGGCCGCCGAGAGCAGGTGCTGTTCCGGAGGGGCGATGCGGCCCCACTGCGTCGTCGCCACGTTCAGGATGCCGAGGGCCTCATCGCCGCTGCACAGCCGCACCGAGGCGTGCTGGGCCAACCCCCGTTTATCGCCGATCGCCCTGCGCAGCCGCGAACAGGGTACCACGTTTACCGTCCTGTCGAGTTTGCCGCTATCGCAGAGTTCCTGGCAATCGCACTCGGCTTCCCAGGCCGGGCCAGGATAGCTGAGCGCCGGCGGCAGGTTGTGACGCGCCGCCAGTGTGTAGCGCCCACTTTCGCCTTTCAAGAAGATCCACCCGGTGGCCAGGCCCATCAGGTCGAGGATGCGGGCCAGGGCGCCATCGAGCGCCTCGCGCAGATCAACGGCGCGATTGAGCGTCTGGGCAAGCGCGTTCAGCGTCGCCAGTTCGTGTATGCGCTGCTGGTTGTCACCTGGAGGCATAGGAAAGAGGTTCTGTACCCGAACTGGCGTCGGGCTGCTGATGATGCGGGCGGTCGAAACTGCGTCTGCTGTGCCTTCGGCGAGACGTCCACCGCTGTGGACCTCGTCGTCCATGCAGGCGGAAGGCCGGCTTCAGCCTTTCCGGGCGCGATTGCGCGGGTTCTGTCAGGGCATGCCTGCCCACGGTTGCAACGATGGCTCCGTGCGCCCTGGCGCCGGGCGGGCAGGCAGCCGTGCGGCCCGGCGCGCCTGGCCGGCCCATCGCTTACTTCTTGCGGCAGATCGCCACCCCGTCCCGCAGCGGGATAATCACCGACTCGAGCTGCGGATGGCTCATCAACTGGCGGTTGAACTGCTGAATGCCCCGCACCAGCGGTGGCGCATCCTCTTCGAGCACCTGGGCGCTGCACAACACATTGTCGGCGATCAACACCCCGCCGGAGCGCAGCCGCTGCACGCACAGCTCCAGCGCCAGAGGCGCCTGGGCCTCATTGGCCGCGCTGCGCAGAATGTCGAGAAATACCAGGTCGAAGTCGGCGTCGAGCGTGGGGATGATCTCGGTCCACTCGCCCTGCAGAATGGTGATGCGGTCCTGCAGACCCGCATCGGTAATCACCTTGGTCGCCAGCGCCACGCGATCGATACGCCGCTCGACCGCCGTCAGGTGGCCGTCGGTTCGTTCCAACGCCCGCATCAGATGAATGGCGGCGTAACCGGTGGTAATGCCCACTTCCAGCGCCTTGCGCGCGCCGAGGATCAACGCCTGCAGATAGAGGAACTGGCCCTGTACCGGCCCGACCAGCGAGAGACCGTGGTGCAGCGCGCGAGTCTCCAGATCCGCCAGCACCGGTTCGCGGGGCGGCATCAGGTCCGTCAGGTAATCTTCGATGGCAGTATTGGTGATGTCGTAACGCACAGGGGGTCCTTTCTGGTCTATGCTTTCGGCGCAGGCGACGGCCCGGCGCCGCGATCGGGTCCTGGTTGTTCGCAACCCAGGCAGATTGTAGCACATCGAAGCTCTTCACGTCGGGCGTGTGCAAGGTCCCCGGGGCAGCCCCCAGACCACCTGCGGGGGGACGTGTTCAGCGTTGGGGTAACCCCGCAGACCTGGGAGCGAGGGTGGGACGCCCTCGTCAGGATTCGAGGGCAAGATGCCCTCGCTCCGAGGAGAAGTGTGAACACGTACGCGCCCCAACCCCCTCGCGGAGGCGGACGTTGCATCAGTCCTGGTTTTCGCCACCAGGGCC
>JAOACN010000007.1 GCA_026417815.1 Chloroflexaceae bacterium
TGGCGGGAGCGTGGGAGTGGCGGAAAGCGGCGTGGCCGTCGCCGTGGCGGTAGGTGGCGGGGACGTTTCGGTGATCCCCGGGGTGCGCGGTGCGGGCGCGACCGTTGCGGTGCGCGTTTGACCCGGCGCGTTCGCAATCGGACCGGTCCACAGCCCCGAGCCCAGCGGTTGGGCGATCGCCGACCCGACCGTGACGATCGTCATCACCAGCACCAACCCCAACGCGTTGCCCAGGATGGCCCGCAACTTCTGCAGGCCGCGCGTCCTCCAGACCCGCACGGTGCCGGGTTGGGCGTTGAACCGGTGCTGGATTTCCGCATCGCTCCAGTCTTCCAGGAACCTGAGCCGAATGTAGAGCGCGAGGCGCGGTGGCAATTTCCGTATGGCCTCCTGGAGGCGTTCGCGCATCTGCTCGTCGAACTCGGGCGTGCCATCGCCCAGTTCCTGGAGTTGTTCGGCGGCGATCTGATCGCGTCCGGCCGCGCTCAACACACTGCGATCCCGGATCAGGTCGAGCATGGCGTAATGCGCCAGCATATTCAGCCAGCTACCCAGACCACTGAGTTCGGGGCGGTACTGCGCGCCCCGTTCCACCGCGCGCACCATGGTGTCATTGGCCAGATCCTCCAGATCTTCCGCGCTCAGGGACTGCCCGTGCTTGCTCCGTTTGAGCGCCCACCTGATGCGCGGCGCGTACTCAAGCAGCAACACCAGCGCGGGGTGCGTCAGGCCCGTATGCAGGCAGAAGACCGTCAGACGCTCGGAGACGGATTGGCGGAGCGCAAGCGGAGGTTCAGGAGTGACAGCGTCGAGGGAACGATCGTCGCGGGCCGCAGCGCGGATCGCCGGCGCTACCTGCTCGGCCAGAGCTTCCGAGAAGAGTTCGTCGAGGCGCTCCCGCAGGTGCTGAATAAGCGCTGGAGCGTAGGCTGCCAGCAGCCGCTGTATGCGCGGGTCATCGTCAGAGTCCGGCGGGAAGTCTTGGCTCATGTGCTCTGAGTCAGTCATCCACGTCCCCTTCTTGCCGTGCTGGGAAGGGAGGCGACACCCGCCGCGTTCGGGACGATCGCTTACCAGGCGGTGGGCATGCGACACCTTCTCATTGATCCATCGTCACGATTGTTACACCCTGCGACGTGTACGATCTGGTTCCGCTGCGGAACGAAGAGAAGCGCCCCGGCGCAAGGAGGCAACCTGGTTGCCCTGTTCCCGGGGCGCTTCCACTGATGCGGGCAGGTGCTTGAATCGCTGTGATGTTGCATCATACGGGGTGGCTACATACGATTATAGGTGTGGAAGTAAAAACATGTAAGATTTCTTTCTGGCAATTTGCTGGCAAAAAACCGCAAATAGCGGACCGTCCGGTTCTACTGATATGACCACCGGCTCCGCAGGGGAAGGTGTGGGAGGGCCCAGCCCTCCCAGGAACACGCTCCTTACTCCAGGTTCCAGAGCAGTACCGTGCCATCGAGACTGGCGCTGGCCAGGATCTGCCCGTCGGGGCTCCAGGCCACGCTCTGCACCCAGTCGCCGTGGCCGGTAAGCGTGGTGATGGGCATGCCATCGTGACGCCACAGCCGGATGGTCGAATCGGCGCCGCCGCTGGCCAGGGCCTGCCCGTCGGGACTCCAGGCCACCGTGTAGACATAATTCTGGTGGCCGGTAAGGGTGGTGCAGAGGCTGCCGTCACTGACGCGCCAGAGCCAGAGCGGTTCGCGGCGATCGCCCTCGCCGAAGCCGGCCACCTTGCCGATGGGGCTCCAGGCCAGGTCGGCGGCCCAGTTGCGGTGCTTGCGGAGTTCGTTGACCAGGCGCCCCTTGGCCAGGCGCCAGAGGCGCACGCTGTTGTCGGCGCTGGCGCTGGCCAGGATTTGCCCGTCGGGACTCCAGGCCACCGCGTAGACGTAACTGGTGTGCCCGGGAAGGCTATCGAACGTTGGCGGCTCGCCGAGGCGCCAGAGGCGCACCACCCCATCGCCATAGCCTGCGGCCAGGCTCTGCCCGTCGGGGCGCCAGCCCACGCTGTAGAGCCGGACGGTCACCTCGGGGCGCATCTCCTGTGCCGGCCCGTCGTCGGCGGTCTGCCAGAGGCGCAGGGCCCCATCGGCGCTGGCGCTGGCAAGCAGGTCGCCGTCGGGGCTCCAGGCGACCCCATGCACGGCCTCGGCGTGGCCGCCCAGAACGCGCAGCGCCTGCCACTCCCGGACGCGCCAGAGGCGCACGCTGCGATCGGCGCTGGCGCTGGCGATCAGCTCGCCGTCCGGGCTCCAGGCCACGCTCAACACCCGGTCGGTATGGCCCTCCAGACAGGCGAGCGGCGCGCCATCGGCCGCCCGCCAGACCCGCACGGTGCGGTCGGCGCCGCAGCTCACCAGCATGCGCCCATCGGGGCTCCAGGCCACCCCGTGCACGAAGCTCGTGTGCCCGGAGAGCGCCCGGCCAATGCGCGCGCCGCTGATGTAACGCTGCGCCCGGCCCTGCAGATCCCGACGGAACGCCTCGGCGCTGGGGTAACGCTCCTGGGGAAAGCGCGCCATGGCGCGCATAATCGCCTGCGAGACCTGCGGCGAAACGCGGCGGTTCAGCTTATGGGGGGGCTTCAGCGGGTCGCGCACGCTGCTCATGCGTCGGGGCGCGCTGAGGGGGTAGCGGTTCGTGAGCAAGTGGTACAGGGTCGCCCCCAGGCTGTAGATGTCGCTGCGCTGGTCCGTCCCGCCCGACCAGTCGAACTGCTCCAGGGGCATATATTCGAGCGTGCCCAGGCCGTGGAGGGTCTTGCGCGTGCGCTGCACGCCCTGCTTGAACAACCCGAAGTCCACCAGCTTCACCTGGCCCTCGGGGGTGACGCGGATGTTGTGGGGTTTGATGTCGCGATGGATGATCGGCGGGTGCTGACTGTGCAGGTAGCTGAGCAGATCGCAGAGTTGCTCGGCGTAGGCCACCACCAGTTGTTCGGAGAGGGGACCCTTCTGACGGGCAAGAATTTCGTCGAGGCTCTGGCCGGGCACGAACTCCATCACCAGGTAGCCGCAGCCATCGGCCTCGAACATCTCGTAGTAGCGCGGCAGATTCGGGTGACGCAGGTTGGCGAGGGCCTCGAACTCGCGCTGGAAGCCGCGCACCGACGGCGCCTCGAAGGTTTCCTTGATCGCCACGCGCCGTTCCGGGTTGCGCGTGTCCACCGCCTCGTACACCGCGCCGAAACTGCCGTGGCCCAGGTCGCGAACAACTTCATAGGCGCCGATCCGGTCCCCCGGGTCGTGCAATTGGACAGCGAATTGCAGGGAACGCCCGCAGCGAGCGCAGACAGTTGCGTCGTTAGGGTTGATCGCGCCGCAGCCTTCGCCATTCCGCTGATCTTCACAGATGCGCATAATCTCCTCATATGCCGTTCCACGATGCGTGGCGGTATTGTACGCGACCCCGCCCACCCAGCCCATCGGCCGGGAGCCCTTGACGAAGCCCGAACGAATCTGTCGCCATGGGTGGAACGGAGATAGGGGGGGCCGCAGGCCGCTCGGCTTGTCCCTTGCTGGCGCGGCCCCTCCGATCCTCCCTGAACGGCAACGCCTCGTTGCGGTACTGGTGCGAGGACAGGAATGCTATAATCCTGGGGCGGAACACCTCGCGCCTCGTCCCGGGGATGGGAGGGTCTGGGGGGACGCAGCCCGTCCAGGAACACCACTTCAGGCGGTGCGCCCGCGGCGCGTGGGGAACGCCCCCCGAACCTTTCGCGCCTCGCAGCGGTACATAAACGAACAGTTGGTAACCGTATGCGAGGAGGCGAGGATGGACCCCGCAACACTCTGGCGTTCACCACGGCTACTGGCAGCAACCCTGTGCTTCGTTCTGGGAGCGGTGATCCTGGTGGCTGGCCTGGCCCCCCGGCTGCTCCCCCAACCGGCGCCAGCGCCCGCGGGCGGCGATCCGCTGGAGGGCCTGGCCCCTCTTGATACGCTGGCCCTTCCCGACGCGGCGAGTGACGCGCCCGCCGATCTGGTTGTCTACATCAGCGGGGCGGTCTGGCGCCCCGACGTCTACCAGTTGCCCGCCGGAGCGCGGGTGAACGACGCGGTCATGGCGGCGGGCGGGCTGCGTCCCGAGGCGGCTCGCGAGCGGGTGAACCTGGCCGAGCCGCTGCGGGATGCGCAACACGTGCATATCGCATCGATCGCCGAGGTTGCCGCCGGGGCCTCCGCGGTAGCCGACGGCCCGGCGGCGGACACAGCCGGGCTGCTCGATTTGAACCGCGCCAGCGTGGCGGAGTTGGAGGAATTGCCCGGCATCGGGCCAACCCTGGCCGGACGCATCGTCGCCCGGCGCGAGGAACAGGGACCATTTCGCGCGGTTGAGGAACTGCGCGAGGTGACGGGGATTGGCGAGAAACTCTTCGCGCAGATCGCGCCCCTGGTCACGGTCGGTCCCTGAGTCTGGCCTGGAGCGGGGGCACGGAGAGGAGCAGGAGCACCCATGCGCCGGACCAAGATCGTGGCGACCCTCGGGCCCGCCACCAGCACCCTCGAACGGATCACCGAACTGATCAAGGCCGGGATGAACGTCGCGCGGCTGAACTTCTCTCACGGCGCCCACGCTGACCACGCTGCCAACATCGCCCTGGTACGCAGCGCCGCCGCCGCCCTGGGTCGGCACGTCGCCATTCTGCAAGACCTCCAGGGACCCAAGATCCGCACCGGCCCGCTGGCGGATGACCGGCCCGTGGAACTGGTGGCGGGCCAGCGTTTCATCATCACCACCGATCCCATTCCCGGCACCGCCGAGCGGGTCAGCACGACCTACGCCGAGTTGCCCAGGGACGTTCGCCCCCGCGACCGCATTCTGGTCTCCGACGGCCTGATTGAACTGCTGGTAGTAGCGCAGACCGAAACCGAAGTGGAGACGCAGGTGCTGCACGGCGGGCGCCTGAAGCCCAACCAGGGCATCAACCTGCCCGGCGTGCGGGTGAGCGCCCCGGCGGTCACCCCCAAGGACATTGAAGATTTACGCTTCGGGCTGGAACAGGGCGTGGACTACGTCGCCCTCTCATTCGTGCGTAAGGCCAGCGATATTACCGACATCAAAGCGTTGATCAGCCAGACGGGCAAGAGCACGCCGGTCATCGCCAAGATCGAACGGCCCGAGGCCCTGGAGGTGCTGCCGGAGATCCTGGCCGTCGCCGACGGCATCATGGTCGCCCGTGGCGACCTGGGAGTGGAGATGCCCCCGGAGCGTGTGCCGCTGATCCAGAAACAGATCATTGACGCCGCCAACCGCGCCCTTATCCCGGTGATCACCGCCACGCAAATGCTCGAATCGATGATCCAGAACCCCCGGCCCACCCGCGCCGAGGCGAGCGATGTGGCCAACGCCATCCTCGACGGCTCCGATGCGGTGATGCTCAGCGGCGAGACCGCCATCGGCGCCTACCCGACCGAGGCGGTGCAGATGATGGCCATGATTGCTGACGCCATCGAGGGCGCCGATACCCATCAAGGCAGCGACATCGCCGCGCCGCGCTGGGCCATCCCCGAGGTGCAGAGCAACCCGCGGGCGATTGCCGCGGCGGCCGCCGCCATCGCCACCATGGTGCCGGTGCGGGTCATCGCCACCCTCACCCGGAGCGGCGCGAGCGCGCGCCTGATCTCGCACTACCGGCCACGGGTGCCCGTCCTGGCCTTCAGCCCCGGTGAAGAAACGGCGCGCCGTGCGGCCCTGTACTGGGGAGTGACGCCCATGGTGGTTCAGGAAGCCGAGCGCCTCGACGACCTGGAACAGCAGATCCAGCGCATGCTCCGCGAGCGGGGCATTGTGCAGCGCGGCGATACCATCGTGCTCACCGGCGGCCATCCGGTCTATCGTTACGGGCCAACCAACTTTCTGAAGCTGATCGCGGTGGAGTAGGGCCGAAGCATTGGCAGCCAGTGCTTCGGCTGTACCGGGCATACCCGCTTTGGTCTTACGGGGCACATCCCCTCCACCCACCCCTCGCCTTGACACACCATCGCACGGATGCTACCCTGTAAGCCATAGAAGAGATGGGAGGTGGAGATGCGGATCGTCTCGCTCCTGCCGAGCACCACGGAAATCGCCTTCGCTCTGGGATTGGGGGATCAGGTCGTGGCAGTGACCCACGAGTGCGATTACCCGCCCGAGGCGCGCGCACGCCCCGTGATTACGGCCAGCGCCCTTGACCATCACCACGCCACCTCGGCGGAGATTGACGCGGCGGTGCGTGGGCAATTGCGCGATGGCATCTCTATCTATAGCCTCGATACGGCGCTGCTCGAACGCCTGGAACCTGATCTCGTGCTTACCCAGGCCCTCTGCGATGTCTGCGCGGTTTCGTTTGGCGTGGTTGAGCGGGCCGTGGCGGGAGTGAGCGCCGCTCCGCGCATTCTCTCGCTTGAGCCAACCGACCTGGAAGGTATCTTCGGCAGCATTCTGGCCGTAGGCAACGCCACTGGACGGCGCGCGCGGGCCGCCGAACTGGTCGCGCAGTTGCGCGCGCGGGTGGAACGGGTGCGTGAACGGGCGGCCCGGGCGACCTACCGGCCCCGCGTGGCGTGTCTGGAGTGGTTCGATCCGCCCTTCGGCCCCGGTCACTGGCTCCCCGAACTGGTCGAGCTGGCCGGCGGGCGCGCGGGCCTCGGCGCTCCGGGTGAACCCTCCCGGCGCGTCACTTGGGACGAGGTTGTCGCGTTTGCCCCGGAGGTGATCGTGCTGGCCCCGTGCGGTTTCGACCTCGAGCGTACCGTCAAGGAGGCGTTGGCGGCTCTGCCCTGGCGCCCGGGTTGGGATGCGCTCCCCGCGGTTCGCGCCGGGCAGGTCTTTGCCGTAGATGCCAACAGCTACTTCAGCCGTCCTGGCCCACGGGTCGTGGATAGTCTGGAGTTGCTGGCGCGCCTGATCCATCCCGATCTGTTCGCTGGCTGGGGGCCGCCCGAGGGCGCCCGGCCCCTGGCGCCAGCCTTACGGTGAACCTGAACCACTCCCGGGAGGGTCTGGGAGGGCGCAGCCCTCCCAGAAAGACCCTTTTGCATCCCGGGAGCGCAACCCCGAGGGTTGCGCTCAAACCAATCGAAAACCGCGATCCCGGATCATACGACCACACGCCCTGGCGTGGTACCATGCGCATCTGATGGAGCAGGGGGCCATGACACAGCACGAGCCCACTATTGCCAGCATTTTACGGGGCCTGGCCCACGAATACGATGGCCCGGTGGAGGAACGCCGCATCCTCGACCGGGTGCTCGAGCAGCGTCCGAGCAGCGCCAAGAACCCCTACGCCACCATCCGCGAACGACTGCGCTGGGATGGGTTGAAGCTGGGATGGTTGCGCTTGAATCGCACCCAACTGGTGCCGCTGCGGGTCGCGCTCGAGGGATTGCGCTTTCGGTGCCTGCCACGCCCGCGGGACGTTGAGGCCGGTTTGCTGCCCCTGGCCCATTTGCAGCCCTTCGCCGGCCAGCGCCCCGGAAGCTGCGAGTTGCGCGGCCCCGATGGCACGCTCCTGGCCGCGCTCCCTGCCGGAGTTGAGGAAAACCTGGTCACGCTCCCGGCGTTCAACTTGCGGGCCTGGTACGCGCAAAGCGGCTTCGTTCCCGGCGATAGCATCCTGATGCGCGTGGTCCGCGCCGAGCCGCTGGTTGTGGAGATCGAACGCGAGGCCCGCGAATCCTTCCGCGCCGTCGCCGTCGCCGAGCAAGACGCGGAACTGATTGAGTCGATCGTGGAGCGGGTGCGTCGTGCCCAGACGGCCCTGGTGCCGTGCAACGAAGTGGTGCTGCCGATCTTCGCCGCCGCTTCCTGGCGCGCCGCTTACCCCGGCAGTCCCTGGCAGCACCTGGTGCTCCGCGATGGCCGGGTGCATCTGGTGGACGATACGTTCCTCACTGCCCAGCCGATCGGCGCGTTGCACATCTTCGGCGCCGATGAAGTGTTCGAACCGCCGGTCGAAGGTCTCTACCGCCAGGCCAGCGATGATGCCCTGCTGGCCGAGATTGATGCCCTGCAGCGTGACCTGCGCCAGGCTCGCCAGCGCGATGCCGAGGCCGGGCTCTGGAGCGGCCAGGTGCAGCGGGCATCGGCCTTTGGCGCGGCCCACGCCGACCCCGGGCGCCAGTCGTTCTTCAGTCGCCTGAACCATGACGATGATGATGATGATGACGACTGGTCGAACGATGATTTCTGGGATACTGACGCCCGTGCCGATGATGGCACGATTGACCCGGACGATCCGATGATCATCCTCGCCGCTCGCGATCGGATGCTCTCCCTTCTGCCCCCCGAAACAGTTGAGCGGCTGCGGTCGGCGCGCCCCGAGGAGGTTGAGCTGATTATTGCCCGCCACCTGAACGATTTGCTGGCGCGCGCCCCGGATCTCTTTCCACGCCTCGAACTGGTCGCCCCGGAAGAACAGGCCGACGATGACCTGGTGCTGGACGTGCTCAGCGCCGGCGATTGGCAGGAAGTCTGGGAGGGGGCCGAATCAGACGATCTGGACGAAGCGTTTGATGACGACTTTGATGATAATCTCGAGGTTGAGGAACCGGATGAGGTCTCTCGCGCCAATGAAGATCTGCTCGGGCAGTTCCAGGATTATCTGCTGGAAATGGGCAAGAGCGCCACAACGGCTCGCGCCCGGGTGCGCGCCCTGGCGATCTACGCGGATTTCCTCGAATCGTACTACGAGCGAAGTCTTGCCGAGGGTGATTATGCCACCCTCGATGAGTGCCTGTTCTACTACTACCCGCATCGCGTCGGGAACACCTCGGCGCGCCAGGTGCGCGAGATCTGTACGGCGATCAAGCAGTTCTACGCCTTTCTCCAGCAGCGCGGCATAGTTGACGATGGACGCTTCGCCGAGGCCCTCTGGCGCCGCCGTGACCAGGCCGCTCGCGTGGTGGAGATCTACGAGCGTATCTCCTCCGAGTCGCCTAATTTCGATCTGCTCTTCGAGCGGCTCTTCCGTCCGTATACAGACTGATGTGGGAAGAGGGGAAACCAGGTTTCCCCATCCCTCTACCCGCCGGGAGGGTGTGGAAGGGCGAAGCCCTCCTACGCCCTCCCAATTCGCAAGTCATCCCCTGCCCAGACAATGATCACCTACACCATCAGTATGCCCGCGCCGCATACCCACCTCTTCCATGTCACGATCGAGGTGGATAGGCTAGATAGGGCTTTTGTCGATCTGATTCTGCCTTCGTGGACGCCCGGTTCGTACATGATCCGTGAGTACGCGCGGCACGTGCAGGGCTTTGGCGCGTTCGCCGCCGTTACGGATGCACCGTTGCCCTGGCGCAAAATCGCCAAGGATGCCTGGCGCGTCGAAACCGGGGGCGCGGAGCGCGTCCAGGTTCGCTATCAGGTCTACGCGAATGACCTGACGGTGCGCACCAGTCACCTGGATGGGGCCCACGGCTATTTCAACGGCGCCAGCGTGTTTATGTTCGTGCCGGGCCGCGAGGCCGAACCGCTGCGTCTGCGGGTCGCAGCGCCGCCAGGCTGGCAGGTGACCACCGGCCTCGATCCCGCGGACCGGCCCAACGAGTTCCTCGCCGCCGATTACGACGAACTGGTGGACTGTCCCGTCGAGTGCGGCGCCCATCGCCTGCTTGCCTTCGAGGTGGACGACGTGCCCCATCGCATCGCTATCTGGGGGTGCGGCAATGAGGACGAGGCGCGCCTGATCGCCGATACCCGGCGCATCGTCGAGGCGCAACGCGATTTTTTTGGCGCTCTGCCCTACCGCCACTACACCTTCATCCTGCATCTGCTCGATGGTCGCGGTGGCGGTCTGGAGCATCGCAACAGCGTCACGAACCAGGTTGACCGCTGGACGTTCCGCCCGGAGCGCAACTACGAGCGGTACCTGTCGCTTACCTCCCACGAGTTGTTCCACGTCTGGAACGCGAAGCGTCTGCGCCCGGCGCCCCTCGGTCCGTTCGATTATCGCCGCGAGAATTACACCCGGCTGCTCTGGCTGGTGGAGGGCGCCACCAGTTACTACGATAACCTGCTGCTGGTACGGGCGGGGCTGATGACGCCGGAACGCTTCCTGGAGCGGCTGGGTGAGGCCATCGCCCAACTCCAGAACCAGCCCGGACGCTTCCTGCAGAGCCTGGAGCAGAGCAGTTTCGATGCCTGGATAAAGTTCTACCGCCCCGATGAGAACAGCGCCAATTCCAGCGTTTCGTACTACCTGAAGGGCGGCCTGGTCTGCTTCCTGCTGGATATGGAGATCCGCGCGCGTACCGGCGGCAGGTGTTCGCTCGATGACCTGATGCGCCAGCTCTACGCCACGTATCCGATCAGCGGTCCGGGAATCCCCGAAGATGGGGCGCTGCTGGCGGCGGTGGAGGAACTGACGGGCGACCGGCAGGGCGCCTTCCGCGATTTCTTCGCCCGCTACGTGTCTGGCGTGGAGGAACTGGACTACGCCCGGGCCCTGGCAGTGGCGGGCCTGGAGGTGCGCTGGGAGCGGAAAGGGCCGCGGGCGTGGCTGGGGTGCAACCTCAAGCGCCAGGGTGAGCGGACGATCATCGAGAGCGTGCGCTCCGATGGTCCGGCCTGGACAGCGGGGGTGTACGCCGGCGACGAACTGCTGGCCCTCGACGGCTGGCGCGTCAACGATGAGCGGCTCACTGAGCGACTGGAGGAGCGGCAACCCGGCGACTCGGTGCGCCTGACCCTCTTCCGCGGCGACGCGCTGATCGAGGCGCCGGTTACCCTTGCCGAGGCGCCCCCCGACCGCGCGGTGATCGCCCCGCTCGTCGCGCTCGACGATGCCCAGCGACGAACCTATCGCTCGTGGCTTGGTGTGGGGTTGCTCGGCTAAGGCATGGTTCCCGCCTACGTGACGCTTGCAGGGTCGCGGGGAGGCGTAGTCTCCCCGCAACCGGCAGGGGGGCGGGGAAACCGGATTTCCCCGCCTTTTCATACCAGACGGTCATACGCCTGGCGCACAACGCCGCGATGAAAACCGGCCCCCGTACCGTACGGCCGCAGCGTGCTGCGGCCTACCCGCCTATTTTCAGCCCCCGTACCGTACGGCCGCAGCGTGCTGCGGCCTACCCGCCTATTTTCACCTCAGCAAACACGGTTACGATACCTAGAGGAGCGCGAAGATGCTGCCAGAGTTTCGAAACGAACCCTTCGGCGATTTTTCCACCTCGGAGCGGCGCGCGGCGATGCAGCGGGCCCTGCGCCATGTGGCTGGCCAGTTTGGCGCGACCTATCCGGTCGTGATCAACGGCGAGCGTATCTTCCGGGAGGAGAAGCTCGCCTCGATCAACCCCGCCGAGCCGAAGAAGGTGGTCGGCTACGTCGCGAAGGCCGATCAAGTTCTGGCCAACCAGGCCCTGGAAGCAGCCGAAGCCGCCTTTCACTCGTGGCGCCGCGTGCCAGTGGAGGCTCGGGCCCAGGTGCTCCTGCGGGCCGCGGCGATCATGCGCCGCAATAAGGAGGACCTGGCCGCCTGGATTGTTTACGAGGTCAGCAAGACCTGGGTCGAGGCCGACGCCGATGTCGCCGAGGCGATTGACTTCTGCGAGTACTACGCGCGCCAGGCCCTGCGCCTCCAGGGGGAACGGCAGCCGCTGACGCCTTACCCCGGCGAGTACAACGAACTGCGCTACGTCCCCCTCGGGCCAGGTCTGGCCATCCCGCCGTGGAACTTTCCACTGGCGATTGTCACCACCCTGGTCGTCGCGCCCGTCGTTACCGGCAACACCGTGGTGCTCAAGCCCTCCCCGCGCGCCCCGGTGATGGCCGCGAAGCTGCTGGAGGTGCTGGAGGCCGCGGGCCTGCCGCCGGGAGTGGTCAACTACGTGCCCGGCGATGATGCCGTGCTTGGCGATTATCTGGTGGACCACCCGAAGGTGCGTTTTATCGGCTTTACCGGCTCGAAGCAGGTGGGGTTGCGCATCATGGGGCGGGCGGCGGTGCGCCAGCCGGGCCAGAACTGGCTCAAGCGCACCATCCTGGAGCTGTCTCTTATACACATCTCCGAG
>JAOACN010000095.1 GCA_026417815.1 Chloroflexaceae bacterium
GCTCGTCGGCAGCGTCAGATGTGTATAAGAGACAGGCGCGGAACTACCTCCACCGGCGCACGCCCCTGCGCGAGCAGCGCGCATACGTACCCATGGGGGCGTAGGGCGTCGGGTGTTGGACGAGGGGGCGAATACTCATTCGCCCCCTCGCCCCCATGACCCCATGACCCCATAACCCTATGCCCCTACTCCACCACCAGCACCCCCTTCATACCGGCAACGTAGTGTCCCGGGAAGGTGCAGATAAACTCATACGTGCCCGGACCGGGCGGCTGGAAGGTAAAGGTCACTGACTCGCCGGGGTCGAGCATCGGCGCGGCCACCAGCAGGCCGGGCGTGTCGGCGGGGGGAACCGCGCCAGCGGCGTTACGGGTCACCCGCACCTGGGCCTGCGCCGCGTCGTTGACCGCCGACGCCACGTCGTCGCCGCCCTGCACCAGCACCCAGTTGTGCTGCACGGCGGTGGCCAGGTTCTTGAAGGTCAGGGTCACCGGACCGTTGGGCACCCTGACCTCCTGCTGGTCGAAGACCAGCAAGGCGGCATCGGTGCCGATCTCAATCGGCGTGCCCGTGCCCGAGACCAGCGCCGGCCCCAGCGGTTCGGTGGGGATGCCCGCGGCGCCGCCGGAAGGCGCGGTGGTCGGTTGAGCCGGCGCCGTTGTCGCGGCGGGGGCAGCAGTGGGCTGGCCCGCCGGGGGCGCCGTCGGCTGGACGGCCGGGGGCGCCGTCGGTAGCACGGCCGGCGGTCGCGTGGGTTGCGGCACGGCGGCCGTACCCTGACCCGCGCTGCCTCCGAAGGCTATCGCCAGGAACAGACCTACCAGACCCACCGCCAGGGCCGCGATGATCAGCGACAACAGCGGGGGACCGCCGGCACTACCGCCAGAGAACACGTTGTCGGTCGAGTCAAACCCGGGAATCCGCGATCCGCCACCCTGCGGAGCTCTCCAGCTCATCTGGGCACCTCCATGTAATTCCGCTCTCGTGACAATCTGAACAGAGTCTAGTGTAGCATAAAAGCAAAAATCCGTTGCAGCGGGGGCCGGGTGTGACGAAACGTTCTGCACGTGCCGCGGCCCACCGGCCCGCCGGGCGCCTGATGACGATTAAGCTTTAAATCCGGTATAGCCCGCGCAGACGGGCTTCGCAGGAGGTTGGCCCGCGGCTTCAGCCGCCGGGCGAAGGGAGCATGCAAGACTTTTCGTCACACCTCGGGGGCCCGACCCTGCAGGACTTGAGCGGAGTCCGTCTCCCACGGCGGGGTGTGGGGCGGCCAGGCCGCCCCGGGAGTCGTTTTTCGGTGGTTTTAGCGGCGTCGCCGCCAAAACCAGCGAAAAAGCCGGGGTTTGGGGTTTGCCCCATGGACTTTGCTCAAGCCCTGCCAGAGACTGGCGGGCAGGGGCATGGGGAAACCGGGTTTCCCCACCTTCCAACCGGTGGTGGGACGCCTGTTACCCCAGGCCCCGCGGGCGGCCCGGCTCTACATTGGCCCGTATGCGTCCCCGAGGATCGCCATCGCCGCGTTGCGGCCATTCACGGCGATCACGCTGCCGCCGGGGTAGGTGCAGGCGCCGCAGAGGTACACGCCCGGCATCGGCGTGCGGTAGTCGAGCCGGTTGTGCCACATGTAGGCCGGCAGGCACTCGCCCTGAAAGATGTGCCCCCCGGTCAGGCCCACTTTTTGCTCGATATCCGGCGGTCCCAGCGCCTCGACCGCAACCACCGCGTCGGGCAGGTTGCTCGTAAAACGGGCGATGGAAGCCAGGGCCAGGTCGCGGGCCTCGTCGCGGCGGGTTGTCCAGTCGCCCGTGGAGAAGTGGTACGGCACGTACTGGGCAAACACGCTCATCGTGTGCATGCCCTTGGGCGCTACTGTCGGGTCATGGACGGTCTGGAAGTACAGTTCGGTCCACAGGCGCGCGGGCAATTCGCCACGCCGCGCCGCCTCGTAGCCAGCGCGCCACTCGGCCTTCGTCAGCGGCGTGTTGATCTGCGCCTGATGGTGCGGTTCAAAGGTTCCCGGGCGGGCGCGGAAGTTCGGCAGTTCGCGCAGCAACACGTTCAGTTTCAGCGTGCAGCCCTCGATCGGCAGTGTCTCGACCCGTGCGCGCCAGGCGGGATCGGCGGCAGGGCCGAGCAGCCGCAGGGTTGCCACGGGATCGGCGTTCGAGACAACCACCGGCGCGGTGATGCGGTCGCCGCTCTCCAGTTCCACTCCTTCGCCGGGCACAATGCGCGCTACCGGCACACCGGCCGCCACCAGCGCGCCAGCCTCCCGCGCCGCGTCGCAGAGCATGAAGCTGACCACGCCCATCCCGCCCCGCACGTAGCCCCAGGCGCCCGGGTGGCCGCCCTGGCGCCCGCTGGAGTGGTGGAAGTGGATCGAGGCCGTGCCGGGATCAAAGGGGCTGGCATTCGTGCCGATCACCCCCTGGCCGAGATAGGCCAGTTGCAGCCGTTCGTCGCGCACGTAGCGTTCGACGTATTCCACCATGCTCCATTCGAAGAGCAGGCCCCGCAACTCCTCGTCATCGCCCAGCCGGGCCTCGACCTCGTCACGCTCTGGACGGCGGCCCAGCCACAGGTCGCCGTCGCCGGGGGGCCGCAGCGCGTCCCGCAGGCGGCCCATCAGCCGGGTCATCTCGCGCCAGCCGGCCAGGTCGCCGGGCGCGAAGCGGCGGATCTCGGCCTCGCAACGCGCATCGTCCTCGTAGAGTTGCACGCTGCTGCCATCCTCGAAGGGAACGAACAACCCGTTGCGCGCGGGCATCCACACAAAGCCGCGCCGGGGCAGGTCGAGTTCATCAATCACCCGTGGATGCAGCA
This sequence comes from Chloroflexaceae bacterium, assembly GCA_026417815.1. Taxonomy (GTDB): domain Bacteria; phylum Chloroflexota; class Chloroflexia; order Chloroflexales; family Chloroflexaceae; genus JACAEO01. Next base: position 2,827 of record JAOACN010000095.1, read on the forward strand.
GGCCGGCGAGATAGGCGCACGGCGACATTCGCACCCCCGGCCAGACCTCCTCGAGCGTGCAGGCGCCCCCGACGCGCTCGCGCGCCTCCAGCACCAGCACGCGCCGGCCTGCCCGTGCCAGGTAGGCCGCGCAGGTCAGCCCGTTGTGTCCCGCGCCTACCACGACCACGTCCCAGCGCCGGCGTGCCAGTTCCCGCACCGGCATCGGCAGGCCGACCAGCCCCACCTGATCGACGGTTGAAGGGGTGGAAGTTGGGTGCATAATGAGGTCTCCACATAAGTAGTCTGTAAACAGAGTTTTTCGCTACACCCCCGCCCCCTCCCCAACCCTCCCCCGCTGGGGGAGGCAGGCCGGTCCCTCCCCCCACGGGGGGAGGCTGGGAGGGAGCGAAAACGCCACGAAACGTACTTTACAGACTAGTAAGGCGCGTTGCAGACCTGAGGAGCGGCTCTGGCTCGATGGTTGATCCGTGGTTTCTGATTACCGGTCTGTGGAGGTGTAAAAACACCTCCACACCTCCACACCTCCACACCTCCACACCTCCACAGCTCCACGGCTCCACACCTCTACACCTCTCCCGGCCCGAGGGCGGTATACAC
>JAOACN010000106.1 GCA_026417815.1 Chloroflexaceae bacterium
TTCCAATGCACTTCCAATCCTCACCCCCCTGCCCCCCTCTCCACCGTAGGTGGAGAGGGGGAAGTTGGGCGTCCCAATGCCCCGGATGGCGCATGTGACGCGAGGAGGCGCCGGAAAAACCTACACCTGAGAGCCGCCCCCCTCTCCCGCGAGAGGGGGGAATTTGGCGTCCCAATGCCCCGGATAGCGAATGCGACGCGAGGATGGGCCAAAAAAACCCTACGCCTGAGAGCTGACTCACCCCCTCTTCATTGTCGTCCACGCTCGCCCCTGGCCGTCCGGCGACCCTGGCTACAAAGATGGCTGCATAACAATACGGCGCGGTGATCTCAACGATCTCCGCGCCGCATCAGGAAGCCTGAAACGCTGGTGAGCCGGGTGGGAATCGAACCCACGACCCTCTGATTAAAAGTCAGGTGCTCTACCCCTGAGCTACCGGCCCACTGGCATTATAGCTCAGGGTAAGCGCCGCGTCAAAGCAACAGCCGATTGTAACTGTTCACACTTGGGTAACAAGTAGAGCCTGGGAGCGAGGGCGTCTCGCCCTCGAAGCCACCACGAGGGCTGGAAGCCCTCGCTCCCAGGAGAAGTGTGAACAGTTGCAGCCGATTATGGGTGCGACGAAACGTTCTGCACGTGCCGAGGCCCACCACCCCGCCGGGAGCCTGCGGCAAGCCTGAACACTTCCCCGGGGCGGCATAGCCGCCCCGGGGGTTGTTTGCTGGTGGTGTGGCCGCCCACACCACCGAGTGCTGCCGGGCCGTCAATGGGCGTTGGCGGCTTCGACCTCTTTCTTATGCTGGGCGATGATCGCGTCAACCAGGTGCCCGGGCACCTCCTCGTAGTGGGAGAAGCGCATCGAGAAGCGCCCGCGCGCCTGCGTCAGCGCGCGGAGGTCGGTGACGTAGCGTTGCACCTCGGCCAGGGGGGCCTGGGCGCTGATCACCGTGCGACCGTGACCCGCGGGCATCATACCGAGCACCCGCCCGCGCCGCGAGCTCATGTCGCTCATAATGTCGCCGGCGTACTGGTCGGGCACGACAATCTCCAGGGTGTAGATAGGCTCCATAATGTACACCCCGGCCTTTTGCGCGGCCAGTTTGAAGGCCTCCTTGCCGGCGATCTTGAAGGCGATTTCCTTCGAGTCAACCGGGTGCTCCTTGCCGTCGAAGACGGCCACGCGCACGTTGGTGATCGGGCTGCCCGAGAGCAGGCCCTCGGCCATGGCCTCGCGCACGCCCTTCTCGATGGCCGGCATAAAGCCCTTGGAAATCACTCCGCCGACGATCTCATTGACAAACTCCAGCGGGTCCTCGCGGTTCGGGTCCGGCTCCAGCGGTTCGACCCGCAGCGACACGTCGGCGAACTGCCCGGCGCCGCCGGTCTGCTTCTTGTGGCGGTACTGGGCCTCGGCCCGGCCCCGGATGGCCTCGCGGTAGGGCACCCGCGGCAGATCAATGTCAATGTTCACGTCGAACTTGCGCTTCATGCGCTCGGCGACGATCTGCAGGTGGCTCTCGCCCAGGCCGGCGAGCAGGGTCTCGCCGGTCTGCGGGTCGCGGGAGACGACCAGGGTGGGGTCCTCCTCGACCATGCGGCTCAGGGCGCTGCTGAGCTTATCGAGGTCGGCCCGGCTGCGCGGTTTGACCGTGGCGATAAACGCCGGGGCGGGGAAGGCGATCGGCTCCAGTTGCAGGGCGCGGCCCGGCGCGCAGAGGGTATCGTTGGTAGAAGTTTCGGCGAGTTTGGTGATCACGCCGATGTCGCCGGGGCCAACGCTCTCCACGTCGCGCTGCTCCTTGCCGAAGACGCTGTAGACGTGGCCAACGCGCTCCTCCTTGCGGGTGCGGCTGTTGACCAGGGTCGAGTTGGCCCGCACCTGGCCCGAGTAGACGCGGAAGTAGCTGATCTTGCCGTAGGTATCGGCGATGGTCTTGAAGACCAGGGCCGTCACCGGCTCATCGGCGGCGGGCTGGAGCGTGACCAGCTCGCCGCTGGCCAGATCGGTGGCCACCACCTCCTGGCGGGCGGCGGAGGGGATGCTGTCCACGATGCCGTTGAGCAACTGCTGAATACCGGCCACCTCCAGCGCCGAGCCGCAGAAGACCGGCACAATCGAGCCGTCGGCGATCCCGGCGCGCAGGCCCACCAGCAACTCCTCGCGGGTGAGGGCATCCTCGCCGCCCTCCAGGTAGCGTTCGATCAACTCATCGTTGGTGGCCGCGATCCGGTCAATCAGCGCGGTGCGCCACTCGTGCATCACGGCGTCGAGTTCGGCGGGCACATCCGCCTCGATAAAGTCGCCATTATGTTTGGGCGAGATCATCCAGGCGCGCTGTTGCCGCAGGGAGATGATGCCCTTAAACTCCTTGCCGGCGCCGATGGGGATCTGCATCGGAATCACCGCGGCGTCAAGGCGCTCGCGGGCCTGCTCGATCACCCGGTAAAAATTGGCATTGTCGCGGTCAAGCTTATTGATAAACAAGATACGCGGCACCTTCTGCTGAACGGCCATCTCCCAGACCAGTTCGGTGCCAACTTCGACACCCGCGGCGGCATCAAGCACGATCACGGCGCCGTCCACCACGCGCATCGCCGCGGCGATGTCACCGGCGAAATCGGCGAAGCCCGGAGTGTCAATCAGATTGATCTTGTCATCATGCCACTCGAGGGGAAGCACGGAGAGGGAAACGGACATCCCGCGGCGGTGCTCGTCGGGGTCGTAATCACTCACGGTTGACCCATCTTCGACGCGCCCCATGCGCGGGATGGCGTGTGCGGTCATCAGCATCGCCTCGGCCAGCGTTGTCTTCCCGCTGCCGAGGTGACCAAATATGCCGATGTTGTGTATCCTTTCCGGTCCGTACGGTCGCATGGCTGTCCTCCTCGACGTGTCCAACGCGCCGCCTTCAAGATGTGACCAGCATCCGCGGGGCACGCGCCCCGTACCCGCCAGGCGGGGGTGGAAGATGGGCCGGGCATGCCCGGTGCGGACCCCTTTCCATCTATTCTGGTCACACCACTGGCAGGCGCTGCCTGGAAAGGGGTTGCGTTAAGAACAGATTATAGTGCCGGAAATGGTTGCGTCAATGGGGGAGGCCGCAACACAGGGAATGTTCAGGGGATGCACACCAGACCTGGGGTGTGGGGGTGTGGAGGTGTCGAGGTGTGCCTCACATCTCTACATCTCCACACCACCACATCTCCACAGACCCGCAGTTGCCCGGCCCGGAGTCTACACTGCCGTGGCGGTGACCTTGATCATGCGGTCGCCCTGCACGATCTTATCGCACACCTCGTCCATACCGCTGGTCACGCGTCCGAAGACGGTGTGCCGGCCGTTGAGATGGGGTTGCGGCGTGTAGACGATGAAGAACTGGCTGCCATTGGTATTCGGGCCGGCATTGGCCATGGAGATCACCCCCCGTTCGTGGGTGAGCGGGTTGCCCATCGTCTCGTCGCGGAAGCGGTAGCCGGGACCGCCGGTGCCGGTGCCGGTGGGATCCCCGCCCTGGATCACAAAGTCCTTGATGACGCGATGGAAGACCACGCCATCGTAAAAGCCCTGGTTGGCGAGGAAGACGAAGTTGTTTACGGTCATCGGGGCGTACTGGGGGTACAACTCAAGTTCGATGGTGCCTTTATTGGTTTCCATCGTGACCCGGTAGGTCTTCGTGACATCTATCTGCATCGGCGGCGGGCTGGACCACTGTTTTGCGCTCACGGCGGGTTCCTTTCCTTCTGCGGCGGGACTAATGGGATTATAGCACGCCCGCGCCAGGAGGAGCGCACCGGCAAGGGGCGATCGGCCAGTTGCCCCTGCCGGTGCGCACAGGTAAGAAGGTTGAGGGCTGAGCCGTTCCTCCGCCTGTGGATCAGCCCTGCGTCAGCGTGGCCAGTTGGGGCCAGCGAGACCGATGGCGCCGATCCTACGCCGCCAGACCCAGGCGCGCCTTCGTGGCCTGCAGATCCATCCCGTGCAGACGCAGCAAGTTCTCGCCGAGGATCTTCTTCTTGGCCTGAACGGTAAGCGGGCCACAGCCGTAGCCCTGCACAATATCCTCCGGCAGTTCAAACTCCCAGAAGGCCTTCAGGGCCCCACGGGGATGCCAGATCGGCGTCTCGCCGCCATAGATGATTTTGTCTTCACCGCACCAGAAGAGCAGCTTGGCCATGTTTTCGGCGAAGACGCGGGGCGAGCGCACCACGAAGTTAACGGTGGCGGCGATGGAGGCGTAGAGGTTGGGATAACGCACCAGTTGCCAGCACACCTCATCTATGAACGGCAGGCCCACGTGAAAGATGACGAAGTTGATGTCGGGAAAATTCGCCGCAGCGCCATCCATGTCCCACGTCTGGGTGTGCTCAATAGGCTGGGGGCCAAGGGGTACGCCCTTATGGACACCGATCAGGTTCACGCCGAGTTCGAGGGCCTTCTCGAAAACGGGAAAGGCGACGCGGGGATCGTCCATGCGCCATGGGAAGGGCTGTCCATAGTCGTAGCGCACGTTGTACAGTTTGAACCCTCTGGCGCCAAACTCCTTGACCTGAATTTCCATCAGGTCAAGGGCCTTTTTGCCTTCCAGAGGGTTGATCGTTCCCCAAAAAATGGCCCGATCGGGGTACCGCCTGGCAAACTCGGCACACTTCTCCCACTTTGAGAGACCATCCTTGAAGAGATCGGTAAGTGGGAGAGGCTGGGCCACGATCATATCCGTAGGACTCTCGTCGAAGACCATGCGTGCGATCTCTTCGACGCTCCACTCGCGCATATACTCTTCAGGCGTCAGCGTGCGCTCGCCGGGGGCGTTCAGCACCTGGTGAAAAGCGTAGAGATGGTCAATAAACATCTCGCCAGGCTTGCCGAACGCATTGCCCTTGTCGAAGTTGAACACGTGGCACACGCAGTCGAACACGAAGGCATCGCCGATCATCGTTGATCTCCTTCCTGACCCGGTGCGCGCTCACGGCCGAGGCGGGCCTCGCGGAGCGGCAATAGCTTCTCTAAGGGCAAGCGAAGTTTCGCGCGGGCGCTCTCCGAGAGGCGCTCCGGCGACCAGGGTACGTCCCACGTGAAGTTGACCCGCACCTGTTCGACACCGGCCAGCTTTCCGATCTCTTCTTCGATCATGGTGAGCATGTGCATCGAGAAGGGGCACCAGCCAGTAGTGAGGATCAGATCGATATCAACCTGCGAGCCGGCAATGCGCACCTGCTCGACGAGGCCCATATCAACGACGCTCACCTCTTTTTCGCGGCAACAGGGGTCGTAACAGCGTCCGAGGGCCTCCATCACCTCGGCCGCTTCGGGCGGGGGATGGGCAAAGGTGGTCATGCGAACTCCTTTCGTGTTCTGGCGCAACACTACGCCTGGACACTGCGGCGGCGGCGCCTCAGGGAAGTTGAGAACCGGGGGATATGATTATTATACCCTATTGTGTATTTCTCGTCAATAATAGTTGAGGTTTCAAACAGGGTCAATGCAGTGTCGGCCGCTGGCGGGGGGTAGGGGCAGCTACGCCGCCCGACACGGTTATGGTTCGATGGTTCTGGCGGCGTAGCGGCCAGAACCATCGACCATGGGGAGTCTGGGGCTTGCCCCCAGAGACGTTGCATGAGTACTACAACGAGACTTCCTATGAGGGAAGGTTCGGAGGGGCTTCGCCCCTCCGAAAACCCTGCGGAGGAGGAGGGCTGCGGCGGCGCCCGACAGGGATTCCCGCTGTGCGCTAGTCGGACAGGCCGGCGCGTAGCAGGAGCTGGTAGGCGATCAGCAGTTGCACCAGGCCGAGGGCGTGACTCTGGCGCAACTCGCGGCCGTGGAGGTACAGGCCGATCTGTTCAGGACGCAGGTAGCTGAGCCCGGGGAGGCTGGCCCAGATGACTTCTTCCACTGCGGCGGCCTGGGCGGCGCCGATGGAGCCGTCGATCTCGAAAATCTCGGTGAGCCGTCCGTCGTCGCGGCCAACGCGCAGCCGCAGGGCCGGCGGCTGGATCTGCCGCGCCAGGACCGGGCCAAGATCGGGGTAGGTCAGGGTTGGCCGCAGCACCAGGCGCACGTTGAGATGACCGTCGGGGCCTTCGCCGTTTGGATAGAACCGCACCACAATGTCGGCCCAGCCCCGCTGGGGCTGGATGAACTCGGCAGAGTCGGCGCGGCTGCGGGCAATCTCGGCGCGCACTTGCTCGGGGGTGTAGCCGCGCAGCTCACAGTCGCGCTGGATCTTCCAGCGTTCGCGCAATTCTTCGGGAGGATCGAGAAAGACCTTGACGTGGTACGGCTCGCGCAGGCGCGGCGTCGCCAGGCCCAGCAGCCCCTCGGCGATAATAAAGGGCGCCGGCTCCAGCCGCTGACGCCCGTCAAATTCGCCGGTGGCATGGTTGTATACGGGTTTGACAATCGACTGGCCAGCGGCCAGGCGGTGGAGGTGTTCCTCCATCAGGTCAATGTGGTTGCAATCGGGATGCAGGGGCGTCAGACAGCGTCGTTCGCGCTCCGTCCGGCTGTAGCGGTGGTAATCGTCGAGGCTGAGGGTCGTAACCCGGTCGGGCCCGAGAATGGCGGCAATGCCGGTGCTGAGCGTCGTCTTGCCCGCCGCGCTGTCGCCGACCACTGCCAGAATAACGGGCCGCTGTTGCATACCCTACACCACTGCGCTCAAAGGAACCATGTTCAAAACATCACATGGTCCTCTGCGCTCAGTATACCTTTCCAGCACAGGTGGGACGACCGCACGGGGGGCGGTTTCCACCTACCTGGTCGGGTAGGGAAGGTGGGGGCACGGGGAAACGGGTTGACCCGTGTGCGGCCACCTTGACGGTTGCGTTACAAAGGTTGCACCAGTGTCTCGCGTCCGGCGCTATACCCTGGAGAGCTGCCTTTTCCCATGCGGGGCATCTATGCACCTTTGAGGGCCGGCGCCGCAGCCGACCGGAGCTGCTCAAGCACGAAGCGCCGGGCGCGGGCGGCCCGCTCAAGGGCGACGTGTTCGATCACCAGTGGCGCGCTGATCTCGGCGCGGACGATGGCGCCCAGGAAGGTCGGGTAGTCCAGGATGCCTTCGCCCGGGCCGGGGAGATCGAGGGCCGCGCCACGCAACCGCATGTCTTTGAGGTGGATCAGGCTGGTGTAGGGCGCCAGCGCAGCGATGAGGGGCGGCAGCAACTCACGCTGTTGCTGCCACATCCCCGGGGTCAGCAGGTTGGGGGGGTCGAGCACCACCCGCACATAGGGGGAGCCGACTTCTTCACAAAAGGCCACGATCCGTTCGGGCGTGTCGAGGACGTGGGTGAAGAACGGCTCAAAGACGAGGATGGCGTCATTGGCGTCGAGGAGTGGAAAGAGATCGTCGACTGCGCGGCGCAGGGTCTCCCATGCGGCCGCGCCCTGGTTCTCGGGGTGTTCTTCCAGGAGGCTCGCGGCGTAGGTGCCGCTCCAGGTGACCACGCGCCGGGTGTCGAGTGCGGGCAGCAGAGCGATCAGGTCGGCCAGCGCCGCCTGGGTGAAGCCCATGGGCGCGTCGGTGGGCCGCAGCGGGTTGGCGTAGCCCGAGACGGCGACGATCTCGATGCCGCTCCCGGCGGCGGCCCGGCGCACGCGACGGGCCAGGGCGGCGTCGCAGCCGGCGGGGAAGTGGGCCTGCACCGCAGCGAAGCCCCACTCCGCCACCTGCTCGAAGAGACGCGGCGCATCCTGCTCCGGGCGAATGTCAATCCAGATGCCAAGTTGCATAGTGCCGTTCCAGCAATGAACCTTCGTCGCCAATTATACGCGATCCCGTTCCGGGGGCGACAACGCGGTCACTCGCGGGGGAGCGCGGCGTTCCGCGATGGGCGCGGACGCGCCGGCGACCAGCCCGCCGCCCGCAGGTGGGCGCCGATGTCCACCCGCAGTCCGGTGCGCGAGGAAGCCACGGCGGCCGAGGTCAGCGCCAGGCTGTGGATGTTGTCTTCGGCGTCGGGTTCAGGCAACGTCTCACCCCACAGGGCGCGGGTGAAGATGTCCAGGCCCCGGGCCAGGCCCACCGGTTCCAGGCGCGGCATCTCCAGGGGACGGGGGGTGTCGCTTTCGCCCGGGTAGAACCAGATGGTCTCGTCTTCGCGCAGCAGCAGGGCCCCGTCCGAACCTGCCACGATCAACTCGCCGTCCCACGAACTGCGCGGGCCGCGGGCCACCCAGCTCCCGAAGTAACTGACCGGAACGTCGCCCTCCAGCAACAGGTCCACCGTGGCGCAGGAGTTGCCGCGAAACCAGCTCCAGGCGGGCCGGAAGCTGTGGGCAAAGACCCGCTGCCCGTTGCGCCCGGAGATGAAGCGGATGGTGTCGAAGTGATGGATGGCGAGGTCTTCGATCAGCACTTCGGGCATGCTGTCGCGCCAGCCGCCGAAGCGGAAGGGCACGCGGAACTGGCAGGTGATGTAGCCCAGTTCGCCGATCAACCCCTGGCGAACGGCATCGCGCAGGGCGACGATGTGGGGCAGCCAGCGCCGGCCCTGGCCGACCATCAGCAGCGCCCCGCTTTGCCGGGCGGCCCGGAGCACGGCCACCCCGTCGGTCAGGCTGGAGGCCAGGGGTTTCTCACAAAACACCGGCAGGCCGCGGTTCAACGCCGCCACGCTGATGGCGCGGTGGGTCTCGGGCGGGGTCACTACCAGCACGGCGTCGGCCGGCGCCAGTTCAAAGGCGGCGTCGGCGTTGCCGTAGCGGCGTTCCTCGGGAACGCCGAAGGCGTCGCCGGCGGCGTTGAGCTTATCGGGCGCGCTGTCAACCAGGGCGGCGATGGTCCAGCGCGGGTCGGCGCGAAGGGTCTCCAGCCAGGTACGCCCCATCACCCCCGTCCCGACAACAATCATCCGCAGCGGATTCTGCATATGGCACCTCTTTGCCCGAAGGTCGGAATACGCAATACGAACCTTGCCTCCACGAACGGGAGGGGGGCATGGGAGGGCTGCGCCCTCCCGGCAAAACATGAACTCGTCACAACCAGGATAATAGCGTGTATTGTAGCAGACCTGCGGTGAAGGTTGCCAGTTGCGCCGGGGCAGATATAGCAGTCCTCTTCAGATTGCAAAGCCCGGAGTATCAGACGTACCCGTAAGGACGCAGCGCGCTGCGTCCTTACGCACGGTCGCTGTCTAGAGACGTGGGGCATG
>JAOACN010000108.1 GCA_026417815.1 Chloroflexaceae bacterium
AGATGTGTATAAGAGACAGATACTGAGCGTATCAATCTGACGGCTATGATCCGGAGGAGTACCCCGCGCGCCGGCATGCAGCGAACCGGGAAGAGTGCGAGCCCGGTGGCACGGGTCGGGGGAAGGGCGCCGGGGAGCCGCCGCAGGAGCGCTGCGCGCTCCTCCTGAATGAGGTGAGCGTGCGCCCAGGGCGCCGCTAACTGGGGTGGAACCGCGCGTCGGGATGATGCGTCCCCAGGCGATCACCGGTCGCCTGGGGTTTTCTGTTGCCCCGGGCCGAGGCGAACGACGAGTGCCGCCGCTACTCCGCAGGAGCAGATCTATGACCGCCACAAGCCTGGATCAAATCGTATCCTTATGTAAACGTCGAGGCTTTGTGTTCCCCGGCAGCGAGATCTACGGGGGGCTTCAGGGTATTTACGACTACGGCCCTCTGGGTGTCGAACTGAAAAACAAACTCATCGCTGAATGGAGGCGCGCCAATGTCTACGAGCGCGACGATATGGAGGGCCTTGACGCGGCCATTCTCATGAATCGCCTGGTGTGGAAATACTCGGGCCACGAAGAGACCTTCAACGACCCGCTGGTAGACTGTCGCGCCTGCAAGAGTCGCTGGCGCGCCGATCAGATCCACGGCCGCTGTCCCAACTGCGGCTCGACCGATTTGACCGAGCCGCGACCCTTCAACATGATGTTCAGCACGCAGGTCGGCCCCGTGGCCGATAGCGGCGCACTGGCCTACCTGCGCCCCGAAACCGCCCAGGGGATCTTCGTCAATTTCGCCAATGTGCTGGCAACCACCAGCCGCAAGTTGCCCTTCGGCATCGCCCAGGTTGGTAAGGCGTTCCGCAATGAGATCAACCCGCGCAACTTCCTCTTCCGTGTGCGCGAGTTCGAGCAGATGGAGATCGAGTACTTCGTGATGCCCGGCACCGACGAGGCCTGGCACCAGCAGTGGCTCGAGGACCGCCTGCGCTGGTGGGAAAGCGTCGGTGTGCCCCGCGAGCGCATCACCGTCTACGATGTGCCCCCGGACGAACTGGCCCATTACTCCAAGCGCACCTACGATCTGATGTACCAGTATCCCGACCTTGGCGCCCAGGAGATCGAGGGTATTGCCAACCGTACCGATTACGACCTCGGCTCGCATTCAAAGGATCAGGCCAGCCTGAACCTGACTGCGCGCGTGAATCCCAACTCCGACAGCACGGCCCGCCTGACCTACTTTGATCCCGAGCGTCGGCAACACGTGGTGCCGTACGTCATCGAGCCTTCGGCTGGCGTGGGACGTGGCGCGCTGGCGGTGCTCTGCGAGGCCTATGCCGAAGAGATGACCAAGGCGCCACCCGCCGACAGGGTGCGAGCCGTGGCCGATGCCCTGACCGCCTTTCTCAGGTCCGTCGGCCGAACTGAGAAACTCCACCCCGAGGCACGCGATGCCCTCCTTGCCTACGGCGAAGCCATCGGCAATAACCTGCCCGAGCGCCTGCCAGAGGTGGAGCCGCTCCTGGCCATGCCCGGCGCCGATACGATCGAACTGGGCAAGAAACTGCGCGGCCAGGCCCAACCCCTCATTGACGAGCACTTCCGCACCGTCCTGCGCCTGCGCCCCCGCCTGGCGCCGGTCAAAGTGGCGGTTTTCCCTCTCAAACGCAACCACGAAGCCATGGTTGAGACGGCACGGGGCATCCGCCGGCGCCTTCAACTGGAACTTGGCGCGCGGACGGTGTACGATGACACCGGCGCCATCGGCAAACTCTACCGTCGCCAGGACGAGATCGGCACGCCCTTTTGCATTACCGTGGACTTCGACACCCTTGGCGAGGGCAAGGAACCGGCCCTCACCGACACCGTGACGGTGCGCGACCGTGATACCATGGCTCAGGAACGGGTGCCCATCGCCGACCTGCCGCTCTACCTGCGCGAGAAGCTGCGCTAAGACACGGTACCCACCTGCAGGTGGGAAGAGTGCGGGGAGGCTGTGCCTCTCCGCACATCCCCGCTCCGGTTCTCAAAGGGGAGGGGCGTCGGCAAACCAGGTCTCCCCACCCTCCCGCAAACAACCGAGGAACGCCCATTCCCGGGGGAGGCGTAACCCTTCGCATCTCCCCGGGAGGGTAACACACGAGGCCGGACAGCGAACCCCTGGGAGAAAGCCATTCAGGGAGGGCCTCTTCATGGACGAAGGACGCTTTGCCATTCCCACGCGGATCCACCTTACCGCGACGCAACGGGCCAAACTGTTGCGTTTGCTGGAGCATGTCAACCGTGACCTGGACGACCTGCTGAGCGAACTCGTCGTAGCCTACCTGGAGACGCAAGCCGAACCGCCCACGCCGCCGACCGAACCCTCCGATGCGCTCGATGCTGCGCTGCGACAACGTAGAGCCGAGTTGCGCCGCTTGCGCCCGAAGCTCCAGGATCCTCACAACCCGCCACCGGCCTGGCTACGGCAAATGGCGACGGATCTGGAGCAGGAAATCACGCGCCTGGAGCGCGAACGGGCCGGCCTTGCGCCACCCGGGCAAGAGAAATATGGCCAAAACACGCCTTGACCAGCTCCTGGTGGCCCGCGGACTGGCCGAGACGCGCAGCAAGGCCCAGGCCCTGGTGCTGGCCGGCAGCGTGCGCGTCGCGGGTCAACCGGCAACCAAACCAGGCGTCCTGGTAGACGAAGACGCCGCTCTGGAAGTAACGGCCGCGCTTCCCTACGTCAGCCGTGGCGGCTACAAACTGGCCCACGCCCTCGACGTCTTCAAGCTCAGCCCCGCAGGACTGGTCGCCCTCGACGTCGGCGCGTCCACCGGCGGCTTCACCGACGTTCTGCTGCAACGGGGCGCCGCTCACGTCTATGCGGTGGACGTGGGCTACGGCCTGCTCGACTACCGGCTGCGCTCCGACCCACGGGTGACGGTGCTTGAACGAACCAACATCCGCCATCTGCAGGCCCTGCCTGGCGGCGTCATCACCGACTGCGCGACCATTGACGTCTCGTTTATCTCCCTACGACTGGTGTTGCCAGTTGTGCGCCGCCTTGTGCGCGCGACGGGGTGGATCGTGGCCTTGATCAAGCCACAATTCGAGGCTGGCCCCGAGCAGGTGGCCCGTGGCGGAGTGGTGCGCGACCCTGCCGTCCACCGGGCCGTGATCCGCGAAGTACTGGCAACAGCGGCGGAATCGGGTCTCACGCCGTGCGGCCTGACCCGTTCACCCATCAGCGGACCGGCGGGCAATATCGAGTTTCTGGCGTGGCTTCAGCCCGGCGGCGCGCCCCTGGATGTGGAAGCAGCGGTGCGAGCGGTTACGACGGAATAACCCCGGGGACCGGAAGGGTGTGGAAGCCCGTTCTTCCCGCCGGGGAACCCGGGTTTCCCCACCCCCCCGCCTCGCCAGCGGGCGAGGCAGGCTGCGCCTCGGCGGCGCCGACGAAGACGGGACCAGTATAGATCAGCCGATCATTTTGCCATCGGGCCAGATCCACGGCGCAGAGCCATGCGGCAACGGTATACGCGCGCCGGCTGGCGGTGCTGGCGGCAAGGGGGGCCAACTGTTGCAATACCTCGGCCAACCCCTGGCGATCCAGGCCGTCGCATGCGCGCAGCCTGGCGATGACCGAGCGGGTCGGCTCGCGCTGGAGCAACAACCGGCGCAGAAAGGTGCGCTGCTCAACCCGATTGCTACGGACGAAGCTCCGCCCCAGGGTGGTGAGCCGTGGCGCTTCTCCGGGTTCACCCCCGGTCACCAGGCCGAGAATACGCGCCGCCTGGGTATAGTAATGCCCCTGGCGCGGCACCTTCATACCGATATACGCTGCGATCTCTTCGGTACCGTGGCGGCCCCGCGCGATCGCCTCGGCTACCCGCGCCACGTCCCAGAGCTGATCCGCCTGGGGAATATCGGCCGTATCCAGGGTCATCCTTGCCCTCCCGCCTCGAACGAACATCTGTTTGTATCTTAATCCGCCCGGAGGATTTGTCAAGCCCTGTCGAGCAACACGAAGAACAGGCCGACAACGATCAACCCCTCGTGTAAAAGAGTCACGAGGGGTTGATCATTGCCGGTTCTGCGCCACTGTTCCCTACCGGATCACGAATGGCGCCACCGCTGTAAACTCGCTCCACAGGCCGTAGAAAACCATCGAGTAGGAACCCGGCGCCAGATCGCGACTGTTGAAGTTGACCGTCAATACTCCGTCATCATTGGCGCGAAGCGTGTTGACGGCAACGACGCGACCGTCAGGCAGATTGTACCAGACTCCAACCGGTTCACGCGGGACGAAGATCGGGCCTCTGAACTTGAAGGCCGTACCGGATGAGCCCGTTGCTGGCTCAACCACCAGAGCGTAGGTAGAGCTAGTTTGCGCGGCCGGGCCTATCGGGATCAGGAACAGATTGCCCTGACCGCGACCGCCCCTGCCGCCGTCCGTCCAGCGGAACTGCAGCCGGCCAGTGATGACGCCGCCCGATTGCGCGCTCTCGCGCACCCTGAAGCGAATAGTTCCTCGAGTGCGCCCGGAACGGCTGCTGAGCAGACCGCTGCGGATCACCAGCGTATCACGGTTGACGGCTGCCACCCAGGTGGTTGGGACATCGAAACTCGCATCAACCACCTCCAGCAGATCCGGATCGAAAGGAAAGATTATCTCAGTGCTGCTGGCCGCACCCCTTCCAACATTGGTGATCACGATCTCGAACACCAGGATTGACCGCCGCGCTACGCTCACGTTGAACGAGGGACGGGCGACGACCCAGACGTCAGCCGGGTCCGGAGGCAGTTCGGGCGTCGGCAAGCCGACCCCCACGTCTTGGGCCAGCCCAAAGGCCCCGAACAGGCTGACGGTCTCACTGGCCCCGGGAGCGAGCGTCCGGTTATACTGAAGACCGGCTGCTGTGTCGTGGAAACTAGGATCGATCGTATTGTCAAAGCCTGGACCGGGGGCGCCGTTCGCGCCGCCGATTCGACTCCAGAAGGTGCTATATAAGGCTTCCTGATAGGCAGTCGGCAGGCTTATCGGAATAAAGACCTGAACCGAACGCTGATCCTGAGAGAGGGCGCCTACCGCGCCTGTGGGTGGATCAAAGAAGCCAAAACCAGAATCAAGGATGTTCCCTGGGAAGTTGAGAAAGAGATCCGCGCCATGAAAGATGCGCACGCTACGGTTGGCGGACGACGTGTTTCTAGCCGTGATCTCGACCCGGTATCGCTGCTCCCCGTTCACATAGGTTGTGACCTGTGAAATACGCACGCCGGAGGTGCCAGCGTCCACCTCTGTTACGATCCTGAAGGGATTGGCCGCCGTACCAGAGCCAGTTACCGGAGTGTTGGATACCGGGATGAAGGGACGCGGGGCAAACGCGCCGCCCGCCGCTGGTGTACTGCCATAGACGGCGCCGTCTACTTGAACGAATGTGCCTCCGTCGGTATTATTGAAGAACTGATTGCGCCCGTCGAAGTTTACCGCCATGGCCAGGTTGTCCAGCACCCTGATAGTTAAGGGCGCGCCATTGATTGTCTGACCAGGCGCCTGTGCGGGAGCGGGACCTCCATCTCCCTTACTTTGCGCCATCGCTGCCGGAAGCGGCAACCCCGCCATCATTACGAGCAGCACCACCATCATAACCAGCGTCGCACGTCTGTACAGCATGATGAGTGTCCGTTCCTGTCTGATTGCGGATCGAACGACACGACAAGCGCGACTCGGGCGCCAGACCGAATATGGCCTCTTATGAATGCTCAGATCGTCCGGCAAAACATCAGGTGCTGTTTGCCCGATCGTGACCTCCTTATGCAAGTCATCTCGTGAAAGAATTGATATGTAAAGTAACAAAAGCTTTTTGATTTGTCAATAGATAAACAAGTAGGTAGTAACTATATAATCATCCACTTAGGAACTACGAGTTCCGACGCCTGGCTTGAACATCGGGTCTTCTTTTCGTATACTACCCGTTACCGTATCTGTCTGCATCCTACGAGCCGATAGTAGAGATGACGCAAAGACCTGACAGGTGGGCGCACAGGTCATCCCTGTGCACTCTGCGGATCCCGGCGCCTACCTGTCAGGTCTCACATCGTGAAGGAACAAAACCTATGAGCGAACTGGCGCTCGATGGAAGAGTAGTTATCATCACAGGGGCGAGTCGTGGGATTGGCAGGGCCACGGCGCTGGAACTGGCGCGCTGCGGGGCAACGGTGGTAGCCACGGTGCGCACCACGGAGGCAGCCGAGGAACTGGCAGAAGAACTGGCGGAGGTGAACGACCTGGGCTGGGTGCCACTCTGTGATGTACGCAGCTACAGCCAGGTACGGGCCGTGGTCGAGGGCAGCCTGGAGCGATTTGGACGGCTCGACATTCTGGTCAACAACGCCGGGATCATTGAACCAATCGCCTTTCTTGACGACGTCGATCCAGAGGCGTGGGCCACTTCGATTACGGTAAACCTGATCGGGGCATTTCACGGCTGCCGGGCGGCGCTGCCGGTAATGGTCCAGCGGGGTGGAGGGGTGATCATCAACATCAGCTCGGGCGCGGCAAGCACGCCACGTGAGGGCTGGAGCGCCTACTGTGCCGCCAAGGCAGGCATGGCTATGCTCACGCAATCGATCAGGCTAGAGTTCGGCGAACGCGGCATCCGGGCCTACGGGTTGCGCCCGGGCGTGGTTGACACCGATATGCAGGCCAGCATTCGGGCCTCGGGCATCAACGCCATCAGCCGGTTGCGCCGTGAGGACCTGGCCGACCCGCGTCTTCCGGCACGGGCAGTGGCGTACCTCTGCCATCCCGCCGCGGCTGACCTGGCCGGTCAGGAACTTGACATCCGCGATGCCGCCTTTCGCAGCCGGGCCGGCCTCGACGAGGCCAGCGGATCGTAGCGTAGCCCTCCCATCGATAGTGGAGATGACACCAGGACCTGACAGGTAGGCGCACGGGCTACCCCTGTTCACGCTGCGAGGTCGTGGCGCCTACCCGTCAGGTCTCACATGTCTGGCAGTTACGGAGAGGGAACGGCCTCCAGAACAAAAAAGGTCGGGGGTGACTGTATCACCCCCGACCTTTCTCTGGTAGCGTGCGTGGACCTACGTTCCCAGGGCTCAAACCCCAGTATCATCGGCGCTGCGGCGTTTCACGACCCGGTTCGGGATGGGACGGGGTGGGACCACCGCGCTCAACACACACGCACTGGTAGCGGCGGCAGGATTCGAACCTGCGACCTTCGGGTTATGAGCCCGACGAGCTGCCACTGCTCCACGCCGCGGCGTACCAACCGCATATCCTCAGATTGTTCCAGGCAACGCGCACACCTGCGAGCGCACCGCACATCAGTCGGTAGGGAAGCCCTCGACTATGCGCACGCCTGACCTGCAC
>JAOACN010000136.1 GCA_026417815.1 Chloroflexaceae bacterium
CCTACGGCCCCCGTACGGCCCCGGCGCGCTGCGGCCCTACGGCCCCGGCGCGCTGCGGCCCTACCCGCCTATTTTCGCCTCATACCCCACGCGGCATAGGTTGCGCCGGCCCTCGAGGGCATCCGCCTGCGCTCAGGATACGTATATTCATGTACACGAGGAGACTGCACGCCGGGGTGCGAACGTGTCTCCCTTTTTGAAAGCAAAGGAGCCTGTATGCGTCGGATCGTGTTGGTGCGGATCGCCCTGGTTATGGCGATCGTGCTGTCCACCGCCCTGTTCGCGGTCACCCGGTCCACAGCGTTGTTTGCGCAGGAGGCTGGACCCGAATCGGTCATTCCCGCTCGGGTGGCCCTCGTACACGCTGCGCCCTTTGCCGCGGGCAGCGCCACGGTTTCCGTGTTTCTCAATGAATTGCTGGTTGATGACTCGTTCGCCTTTGGCGATGTGATCAGCTACCTGAACGTGCCGCCGGGCACGTACCGGGTGCGCATCTTCGTCGGCTCGTTCTCGAGCGTTCCCACGGGTGTGACGCCGGCCCTCGATGTGTCGGGCGTGACTCTGGAGGCCAACACCGATTATACGGTAGCGGCAATCGGCGGCAGTAACGGCTTTCCGCTCGAACTCCTGACCCTCGTGGATCGCACTCCCACCACGCTGCCGCCGGGTTCGGCCGAGGGGCAGGTGCGGGTGGTGCACGCCGCGCCCTTCGCGGGGGGCCTGCCGGCGACGGCGGTTGACGTGGTTCCCGACGCCGGCGGCGCGCCAATCGCCTCGAATGTGCGCTTCCGTGATAGCACTCCGTTCCGCACCTTCCCCAGCGGCACGCCAATCGATGTGGAAGTGCGCTTCGCTGGCACGAATGTGGTGCTGATTGACCCGGACGCCTTCACCCTCGCGCCGGGGCAGCGGCTTTCGGTCTTCGCCATCGGCGATGGCACGAATCAGCCCGTGCGGGCCCTGGTGGTGCCGGCTGAGGGGGAGAATGCCAGGGTGCGCCTGGTGCACGCGGCGCCCTTCGCCTCCGGCCCGGCCACGGCCACGGTGACCCTCGATGACACCGTGGTGACCAACGCCTTGAACTTCGGCCAGGCCACTCCCTACAGCAACGTTCCGGCGGGCGTTTACCGGGCGAGCATCTTCGCTGGCACGTCGGCGACCGGCACGCCGGTCTTCGACAGGCTAGTGGTGTTCTTGCCGAAAACAAGCTACACCGCGGTGGCGATTGGCCGGAACACGGCTACGTATCCAATCGATGTGCTTCGGCTGACCGATGACCCGACACGGCCCCCGCCGGGCCAGGCGCGGCTCCGCATCGTCCATGCCGCGCCCTTTGCGCCTACTGTCGAAGGCAACCAGGTGCATATCGTCTCCACCACCGGCGGCCCGCCGCTGGTCACGGGGCTTGACTACGCCGAGGTCGCTGGCTACCTGACGGTGCCCGCCGCGACGCCGTTCAACCTGCGGCTGGTCTCGGCGCTCGCGCCGGGTAATACCGTCCTCGATCTGCCGCCGCTGATCTTCGCCAATGGCCAGGTCATCACGGCCATTGCCGTGGGTGATGTTGCGAACCAGCCGCCCAACGTGCTGGCACTGGAGGATCGGATCGTTGCGCGGATCTTCCTGCCGTTTGTGGCACGTTGAGTGATCGGTCGGCTCTCGTCCGGTACGGCCGAAGCATTGGCACAGCCGATGCTTCGGCCGTACTCGCGCCCCCTCGACAGAACGCGCTCCTGAGCGTACCATAGAACGCGCCACGTGACTCGCCCTCAGGTACGGGCAGGGCCGGGCGCAGCGGCTGCGCCTGCCTCCCGCGCCGGCCTGGCAGCAAAGGAGCAGCGTATGCGTCTGATGCCCGTTTCCCGCTTCATCCTCCTCGTCGGGAGCCTGGTGGCCCTGCTCGGGCTGGCGGGCGCCCTGCCCGCCGGGCGCGCGGCGCCCCCCCTGGCGACGGCGCCAGCGCGGGTCGCCGTGCTGCATGCCGCGCCGCTGGGGGACGCCGCCCCGGTGACTGTCGCCCTGCGGATCGGCGCAGTTGACACCATCATCGGCAGCGGCGTGCAGTTTGGCGAGCGGTTGCCGTACCGCGACCTGCCCGCGGGCGCCTACCCTGTGCAGGTCTTCGCCGGCGCGTTGACCCAGGACCAACTGTCCGGCGCCACGCCGCTGCTAACCGCCACTGCCACCCTGCAAGCCGCCAGGGATCATACGCTGCTGATCAGCGGCGGGGCCAAT
This sequence comes from Chloroflexaceae bacterium, assembly GCA_026417815.1. GTDB lineage: Bacteria > Chloroflexota > Chloroflexia > Chloroflexales > Chloroflexaceae > JACAEO01. Next base: position 2,236 of record JAOACN010000136.1, read on the forward strand.
GGCTTTCCCCTCGCCGTGTTCACCATTACCGAC
>JAOACN010000208.1 GCA_026417815.1 Chloroflexaceae bacterium
GCCCAATCCAAAATCCAAAATCCAAAATCCAAAATCCAAAATCCCCCAATTGACAACCCCGCCCCCCCGCGAGTATCATTCCGCCTTCAGGAACCGCCTCTCCACCCTCGAGACCCGAATCTATGCGTCGAGACTACCACCGCTGGTACAGCCACGCGCTGGGCCGCGAGATGGAACTGCTCATCTTCGGCCACGCTGGCGCGCCCTGTCTGGTCTTTCCCACTTCCTTCGGACGCTTCTTTGAATACGAAGATCGCGGCATGGTCGCCACCCTGGCCCACCGCCTCAATCAGGGCTGGCTGCAATTGATCTGCGTGGATAGCGTCTTCAGCGAAACCTGGTACAACGACACCCGCGACACCGACTCGCGCATGTGGCGCGAGGAACAGTACGAGCACTACCTCCTCACCGAGGTGCTGCCGCTCGTCCGCATGATCAATCCTAACCGCTACCTGATGGCCACCGGCTGTTCGTTCGGGGCCACCGAGGCGATGATCTTCACTCTGCGCCACCCCGGCGTCGTGCGGCGCGTCATCGGCCTGAGCGGCCTCTACGACGTCCGGCGCTTCTTCAGCCAGTATACCCAGGGCCTCTACTATCACAATCCGGTGGATTTCATCCCCAACCTGACCGACCCCGAGCTCCTCGGGCGCCTCCGCGAAACCGAAATCATCCTGGCCATTGGCCGCGACGACCCCAGCGCCTGGTCGAATGAGTTGCTGTCCCGCCAGCTCTGGGAGCGGGGCATCGGCAACGCCCTGCGCCTCTGGAACGGCTGGTGCCACGACTGGCCCTACTGGAAGCAGATGATTAGCCTTTATATTGAAGGGTACGACTGATAGGCGGGCGGAGGCGGCCCCGCCCTGGCGGGGGATATGGGGAACCCAGGTTTCCCCATATCCCTGCAACCGGCCATGGTGTCCCGGCGGGCAGGGGCGGAGGCAGGGCGCCGCCCTCCCCGCGGGCAGGGCGTGGGGCACCCTCGGCAGGGCACCGCCCTCCCCGCGGGCAGGGGCGTGGGGAAACCCCGTCAGGGCGCCGCCCTCCCCGCGGACAGGGTGTGGGGAAACCTGGTTTCCCCACGGTCCTGCAACCGGATTTGAGGTTAGAAACGGATCAGGGAGGGCCGCGCCCTCCCTGATCATCCCCGCCGGGCCTGACTATCCTCCCGCCAGACCCAGCTCATCAATTACCTGCAACAGTTCCCGCGGGCGCGGCGGTGAAAACACCACCGACAGGGGCGCGACCCACTCCCAGCGGATAATACCCTCGGCGTCAATCACGAAGGTCCCGGGCAACGGCACCCCCATCGCCGAACCCATCCCGTAGCGGTAGAACACCGACCACTCCGGGTCGCTCAGCACCGGGTAGGGAGCGCGCAGCGTCTCGGCCACGAAGCTCGTCATCTCCAGGTCGGTGCTGCTCACCACCAGCAGGTGCACGTCGCGTCGAACAAACTCGCCATACCATTCCCGCAAAGCATCCAGCTGCGGCGCGCAGTTCGGTCAGAAGAAGCGGTCGCTCACGATGCGCGTCAGGTTCAGCACCACCGGGCGCCCCCGCAATCCGCTGAGGGTCAGGGTGCGCCCGTACTCCACCTGCTCCTCACCCTCGGCATTGCGCGTCAGCAACGCATATGGCAGCGTAAAGTCCGGCGCGACCTCGCCCACCCGCGGCACGTTCGACGGGCCGCGGGGCTGGATGAACTCGCGCCGCCACTGATCGGTCATCGGAAGAATGGGCCGTGCCATCGCTCCCCTCCGTCTAGCAGACCTGCTCCGGTCCGCCCGATCCAAAATCCCAAATCTCCCTACGCCGCGGTCGCGGTTCCCGCCTCTTCGCACACGCTCTTCAGGCGGCGCATCTGCACCTTCGCGTCCCATCCCATCAGCGGCCCCACCGTCGCCGGCCAGAGCACATCCAGGATGGGGATACACAGATTATACTCGATCCGGTTCTGGATCAACGTCCGGCCCGCCTGGCCCTGGAACGGGCGCCAGTGCCAGGCGTCAAAGCCTTCCCAGAAGCCGTTGAAGGCCCACAGGACCAGCCCCGGCTGCCGGTCGTGGACGACGTAGTGCGCCTCCAGGGCCCGGCCCAGGCCCGTCAGGGTGAGCCGCCAGCGCGCCCCTTGCTCGAAGCTCCACGTTTCCAGCGGTTCGAAGCGCACCGCCGGCGACATCCAGCGCGTCATCAACGCGCGATCCGTCATCACCGCCTCGACCCGCGTCAGCGGCGCCTCGACCACCACGAATTCTTCCTGAAGGTAGGTGTATTGGTGCTCCATATCCATGAGTATACGATCCCTCTGACATTTTGTCCACCTTTTGCACAGGAATGGCCGCGACGAAACGTTCTACACGCGTCTGGCGGGCCTGTGGGCCACGGCGCCTGCAGAACGTTTCGTCGCCCCCTTCGCGCCGACCCGGTACCTTTTGACTATTGAGGCGCGTAGAGAGCGCACCTATAATCCTATGCAGAACGCCTGAATTGCCGTGACACGATTCGTCACCCACGTCCCGATCTGACCCATCCCACCACCTCGCCCCTTCCCCTACCCTGCCTGGACGTGGCGAAGCCCGCGGTTGCGCAGCACGTGTTGCCATGGTGAGGGCGCGGTCGCGCCCTTCTGAACCGTTCCAGCCTCCATCCCATCCCCAACCAGTGGCGCTGCCTGCCGACCCTTCGCGGAGGCCGATACAACCATCATCGCCCTCGCGCCGCGCGGGTCACCGGTGTGTCGCTGCGCCTTTATGACGATTAAGAATATAAACCGGTATTCGCCCGGTAGCCCGGCGGCCGAAGCCGCGGGCTACCGCTGCGAAGCCCGCCTTCGCGGGCTACACCGGATTTATTGCTTAATGCTCATCAAGGCGCGATTGTCTTGTTGCGCCTGATGCGCGCCGCTGGCCCCGGGCCGCAACTGGCCGGGAAGAACCCCACATTGACGGCTATGTGTCCCTCGATCTGTGCAACCCTGACACCGACGGGGGCTTCGACCGGGTCGGCAATCCAGTAGTGAGACGGACGGAGGAATCCCCATGGGGAAAGTACGCAGCAGACGCTTCGCGGCCCGCTCCCGCGCGCGGGGCCAGAGCCTGCCCTTGATCGGCCTGATGCTCGCCGTCATTATTGGCATGGTCGGCCTATCGGTTGATGTCGGCAATACCTTCTCCGAGGAGCGACGCGCGGTTACTGCCGCCAATAGCGCCGCCCTGGCGGGGATGAATACCTACATCGCTCGCTCCCAGGGAACCACCAATCGCGTGGTGTACACCTCGATCGTCAATGCGCTCAATGCCCACGGCATACAGGTCACCGCCCCCGGCGCCGAGCCGCAACCCGACGATGTCACCCTCGAGGCCCGCTACCTCGACGCTCAGGGCCGCCCGATCAGCAATGGCTCGTCGATCGTTACCGCCGACACCAATCCGGTACCCAGTAACGTCGCCTTCATTGAGGTGGGCCTCCGGGGCCGCGTGGACACCTCCTTTGCCCGCATCGTCGGCCGCAACGACCTGCCGTTCAATGCCCGGGCCTACGCCGGCACCTGCACCAGCAGTTCGGGGTACTACCCCATCACCATCAATACGCGCATCATTGATGGCAACCGCTTCGTCCGCAGCCCTGATCCCACCCTCAACTGGCGCGAGGTGCCCTACGATAGCCCCGACGTCTCGGGCCGCTTTACGGCTATGCGCGTGGTGGTGGGCGATGAGACCGCCCGTAACTTCGGCTGGCTGCGCTGGCGCAACGACGTCCCCGGCGCGCGCAGCGCCATTACCCTCGCCCGCTCGTTGAGCGGCGAGGGCAACCTCGGCGAGGGCTTCGAGGAGGCCCCCTGGCCCAGTTCCCAGAACCGGCCCGAGGGAGTCTACCCCCCCGAACGGGGGGTGCTTACCCCCGGCGACTGGGTCTGGGGCAGCACTGCCTGGCCCGCCTCCGGCGACGTGCGGGCGGCCCTCAACGAGCACATCCGCCTGGGCACGCGCATGATCCTGCCCATCCATCGCGACGCCTTTCGCGATGGCGATAACTCGCGCTTCCATATCGTGCGCTTCGGCCTCTTCGTGCTCCTCGGCGAGGGCCAGACCGGCAGCAACCGCTGGCTTGACCTGCTCTTCCTCGGCGAGCCGCGCCCCCAGCAGCGCGCCTGCCTGTACGCCCCCACGGCCAACAACGAAGGTCAGGTGGGCCTGGCCGGCTCGGTCTCCTTCCTGCCCGAATACCGCACCCAGCCCGTGCGCCGCCCGCCCGTCCAGTACACGGTGGTGCTTGATGTCTCCGGTTCGATGAGCGCCAATTTTGCCGGCCAGTGCGATGTGTTCGACGCTGGCGCCCCCAACGCCGCTTATTTCGTGCGCGAGAACGCTCAGGGCCACACCAATGGCGCGCGCCGCGGCTGGTGGCAGTGCGCCGAGGTCCCGGCCGACCCCAACTGGCCCATCCAGCGCGCTGAAGTGATCGGTACCGGCGAGGCGTACTGGTGGAGCAACGAACGCGATCGCCGCATCTACGTCGCCAAGAAGGCCCTCGAACGCCTGATCGCCGAGACCAATATGCCCGGCAACGCCGACTATGACCCCACCCGTCCCTCCGACCAGATGGCCCTGGTCTGGTTCAATGACCGGGTGCCATCGAGCTACGTCAGCGACTTTGATGGCCAGGCGTTCTCAAATGATCCGGGAGAACTGATCAACGCTGTCGCGCGACAAACGATTACCCACCGGAGCAGGAACGCCTATCTCTCCGAGGGCGGCACCAATAGCGCCGCCGCCCTCTACCGCGCCTCCCTGGTGCTCGATCGCGCCCCGCGCACGGTGACCCATACCGATGGCCAGGTCTGGCAGTATAAGCGGGCGGTGATTTTTATCACCGATGGCGTGTCGAACTTCTTGTTCAACCCCAACGCGCCCGATCTGAGTTTTGGTCGCAGCGATCAGAATACCTATCCACGCGACCATGTCTGCCATTCCTGGCTCGCTCTTGAGATGGCCAATTGCCAGACCACTGGCTTCGGCGGCCGCACCGTCGCCGCGGGCAGCGTCCCTGCCGGGCTGGATCGCCCCATCACCCAGGCGGTCACCATCAGCGAGCAGATGAAGTCGCGCCAGTACGAGATCTTTGTGGTCGCCCTCTCCAATATCCCCGATACCGGCCTGCGCGATGGCATCGCCTCCTTCCCCAGCTACTTCTTCTCGGCCCGGGAGTTGCAGCGCAACGCCGATGGCAGCACCAATGTTGACGCGATTATGGAGGCGATCAACAACATCGTCGAAAGCGGCATCTGCGAGCGGCGCGCCGATCCCCGCACCAGCGCCATCCCCGCCGGCGAGTTCCGCCCGGTCGCGGGCCTGGTCTATCCCTGTCTCTTATACACATCT
>JAOACN010000244.1 GCA_026417815.1 Chloroflexaceae bacterium
GAGGTGTGGAGGTGTGGAGGGCTGCGCCTTCCGCGAGTCCGTACTGTTCCGCACAACTCATGGGGGATGGTGGGGAAACCTGGTTTCCTCACGCCCCCGCCTGCTGGGAGGGCGCTCACCTGCCGCAGACGGAACAAGGAGTTGCGGGGCGGCCTGGCCTTCCCGCGCCACTCCACGACCGGTGGCGCCAGTGTGAACCATTACGGTCCGTGCGGGAACTGGCCGCGGCCCGCCGTTTCGACGCCATCGCCGAGGACGATGCCGCTGTCGGTGAGCACGTTGCCATATACGTCGGTGACGCGCAGGGTGTACGGGCCGGGACCCATCTCGCGGCCGACGAAGTAGTTGTAATCCTGCCGCACCAGCGGTATCCACTGACCGGCGGCATTGCGGTACTCCAGTTTCACAATCGGGTTGCGGTGGTAGCGCACCTGAATGGCCGTCCACCAGCGGTTGCTGCCCTCTTTGATCCGGTACGCCACGTTGCGCCCCACCTCGGGGCTGATCACCCGCCAGGTAATTGGCACGATACCCTTTTCCAGGGGGGCGATGCGGGCAAAGGCCTCGCGGCTGAGGTCAAGATGGCCGCGGGTGCACTGGGCATCGGGGCACTTGTCAACGATCCGTACCACGACGCTGCCCAGTTCCCCGAATACCTGGACGTAGGCGCCGCAGTAGACGGCAGCCGGGCCGCCCACGGGGTTGCCTTCGGGATCGGGATTACCGTAATCTTCGTGGCTGATCGCCGCGACCAGCAGGTCGCCGGGTGAGGGGCCGAACGAGCAGTTGCCGTCGCCGGTTGCGTCATAGTACGTGGCCCGTCCGGTCCGCAACTCGGTCTGCTGGCGGGCGGCGTTCAGCAGCGGCAGATAGAGGGTGGCAGGGCGCTGGGCCACGGTTGCGGCCAGGCTTCCCAGAGCCGCAAGCGCGGCCATGGCGAGGAGCATGACCCGCAGCGCGTGGGGCATTGGCGATCTCCCTTAACTACTTTTTAACCGCTCTGGCCCCAGTATAGCCCCAGCCTGGCGCCGCGCGCACGTCAGCGGCCTGGTACTTTGGTCCCTTTATGTGTTACAACCGGTCGGAATGCGTTACCCGGCGTCGGCGGCCGGAAACTCTGGCCGGCAGCAGCAAGAAGAAGAACCTTCCCCCAGGAAGCGATCCTGTACTCTGATGTTACACCAGCCTCTCAAGTTCCGCGACATACCCTTCAAGCACGGCAAAGGCCCGCTGCACGGGTTCAGGGGAGGCCAGATCCACCCCGGCGTGACGCAGGATGTCCAGGGGGTAGCGGGAGCTGCCGGCCTTGAGGAAGTCGAGATAGCGTTCGGCGGCGCCGGGGGCGCCGGCCAGCACGCCTTCGGCGAGGGCGTGCGCGCCGGAGATGCCGGTGGCGTACTGGTAGGTATAGAAGTTGGCATAGAGGTGGGTGGAGAACTGCATCCAGGTCGCGCCCACACGCTCGCGATCCATCACCACTTCATCGCCGTAGCCCTCGGCGAACAGATCGGCCATCAGGTTGATCAGGCTATCGGCGGTCAGGGCCTCGCCCCGCTCGACCTGCTCGTGGATCTCGAGTTCGAAGCGCGCCAGGGTGGGCATCACGAAGA
>JAOACN010000263.1 GCA_026417815.1 Chloroflexaceae bacterium
ATCCCGAGAAGGTCAACATGGTGATCTTCCGCGAGAACACAGAGGACATATACGCCGGGATTGACTGGCCGGCCGGCTCGGCCGAAGCCGCCAGGTTCCTTGATTGGTTGGCCGCAAGCTCGCCCAACGACTTCAAGAAAATCCGTTTCGGCACAAGGTCCGCCGCGGAGGAGTTCTGGAAGGCGGTCGGGGCGACCGGCTTCCCCACGGACGTGCAGGTTGGCATCGGCGTAAAACCGGTCAGTTACTCCGGCACGGTGCGACTCGTTCACAGCGCCATCAGTTACGCGATCAAGAACAGGCGCAAGTCGGTGACCCTCGTCCACAAGGGCAACATCATGAAGTGCACAGAGGGCGCTTTCCGCGACTGGGGCTACAAGGTCGCCAGGGAATACTTCGGCGCGGTGGAACTGGACGGCGGCCCCTGGTGCAGAATTCCCGATGGCAAACCCGGCGCGGGCCTCCTGATCAAGGACGCCATCGCCGACATCACCCTCCAGCAGGTGCTCACGCGCCCCGATGAGTTCGATGTCATCGCCACTCCCAACCTCAACGGCGACTATCTCTCCGATGCCCTGGCGGCCCAGGTCGGCGGTATCGGCATCGCCCCCGGCGGGAACATCAACTACGTCACCGGGCATGCCATCTTCGAGGCTACCCACGGCACCGCCCCCAAGTACGCCAATCTCGATAAGGTCAACCCCGGTTCGGTGATCCTCTCGGGCGATATGATGCTGCGCTACATGGGCTGGATCGAAGCCGCCGATCTGATCGTCGCGGCCCTCGAGCGCACCATCCAGCAAAAGGTGGTGACCTACGACTTCGCCCGCCTGATGGAGGGCGCGCGCGAGGTGCGCACCTCCGAGTTCGCCGATGCGCTGATCGCCAACATGGATCGGGTGATTGGCGACGAGCACCGCGCCGGCCACGATATTGTCAGCCCCGACCTGGTGCGCCCGGTCGAACACGAAACCTTCCCGCGGGCCACGGTCGGCGCACTGATGACCCGCAACGTGGTGTCGGTGGCGGGCAACGCGCCGCTCAGCGATACGACCCACCTGATGCGCTCGCGGGGCATCACCTCGGTGGTGGTCGAGCCGACCGATGGCAAGGGTTGGGGCATCATGACGATGCGCGATGTGCTCAAGAAGGTGGTTCGCGACGATGTGCGCGTCAACGGGATGACCGTCGATCAGATCGCCACGCGGCCGCTGATCACCATCACCCCCGAGAAGACCCTCGCCGAGTGCGCCGCGCTGATGCTGGAGAAGAATATTCGTCGCGTCGTCGTGGTCCGCGATGGCGTGCCGGTGGGGATCATCAGCGAGACGGATATCTTCCGCTATGTCGAGGAGCGGGATGTGATGGAAGAGGCGGCCCGGTAGGGAATTTGGGATTTTGGATTTTGGATTGCGCCCAACCCGATCCAAAATCTAAAATCCCAAATCCAAAATCGGTTTGCCCAGCCACGCTTCATAAAGCGCCGCGAAGCGGCCCTCGATGATCGCGGCGCGGATGTCGGCCATGAGGGCGAGCAGGAAGGCCACGTTGTGCAGGCTGACCAGGCGGATGCCCAGCAGTTCCTTCGCCCGATACAGGTGGTGGAGGTAGGCCCGTGAGAAGGTGCGACAGGTGGCGCACGCGCAGCCCGGCTGCAATGGGCCGTCATCTTCGCGGAGCGCGGCGTTCTGCAAATTGAGCTTCCAGCGCCGCTCCGGGTCGCGCACCAGCGCGGTGCCGTGACGGCCCAGGCGGGTCGGGCTGACGCAGTCGAACATATCAATGCCGCGGGCCACGCCTTCGATCAGATCGTCCACGTCGCCGACACCCAGCAGGTGCCGCGCCAGCCCGTCGGGCAGGTGCGGCACGGTCATGTCAACCACGTCGTACATCTGCTCCTTATTGGCCCCCAGCGACCCGCCGATACACAATCCATCAAAGCCCATACCGCCAAGGGTTTCGGCGCTTTCCCGGCGCAGGTCGGGAAACACCCCGCCGTGAACGATGCCGAAGAGCCGTTGATCGGGGTTAGGCAGGCGCTCCGGATCGCGCCCGCGGTGCGCTTCGAGGCAGCGCGCCGCCCAGCGGTGCGAGCGGTGCATGCTCTCGCGGGTGTACTCGTAGCCGGCGTGGTAGGGCGGCAGTTCATCAAAGCAGAGAATAATATCGGCGCCCAGGTGGTGCTGCACCTCGATACTGCGCTCGGGCGTAAAGACGTGGCGCGAGCCGTCCAGGTAACTCTTGAAGACCACCGCGTCTTCGGTCACCTGCACCATGTCGCTGAGGCGCCCCGGCTGCTGGGGCCGGCGGCCCTTGATTTCGTCGGCGATCCCGCCGTGGACCAGGGAGAAGACCTGGAAGCCGCCGCTGTCGGTAAGGATGGGGCCGTGCCAGCCGGTGAAGCGGTGCAGCCCGCCCTGCCGGGCGATCAGTTCGTGCCCGGGCTGCAAGTAGAGATGGTAGGTGTTGCCGAGGATGATCTCCGCGCCATGGGCGCGCAGTTCGTCGGGGGTGAGGGCCTTAACGCTGCCGCGGGTGCCCACTGGCATGAACACCGGGGTGGCAACCTCACCGTGCGCCGTGCGTAGCAGACCGGCGCGGGCCCGTGAGGCCGGGTCGCGGGCGAGAATAGAGAACATTGGTACCATACCTGTGTATTGTACCACGTTCCTTTGCGGGGGGTGGGAAACGGGGTTGCCCCTTCTTCTTCCAGCCAGCGGCAGGGGCGTTTATCCGCACCCTCCCCCGCCTCGCTACGCTCGGCGCCCCCTCCCTGTCTACCTTTGGTGGAGAGGGAGGGGGCCGGGGGCGGGTGAGGACGGTCAACCCCGTGCGCAGCCGCCGCGCGAGGTCTACCTGACGACCAGCGGCAGCAGCACCCGGTACTCGAACGTCACCGTATCGTCGGCGCTGGTGGAGGCGGTGTTTGGGTTGCCCAGCGGGTCGGTGACGGCCCCGGCGGGGATGCTGGCCGTCACCGTCCCGGCGCTGCGCATGCCGCTGACGGCGATGGTAAAGGTGGTTGCGTTGACCTGGGTGAGGGTGGCGCCGAGCGGGCCGCCCGCTGTGCCGCCGAGGAGCACGTCATCGGCGGTGAAGGTGCCGGCGTCGATCGGCGCGCTGAAGGTGGCGGTGAACAGGATCGGGCCGCTGGCGGCCGGGTCGGGTTGCCCGGCAGCCTGCTCGACCGTCACGTTTGGGGCGATGTCATCGCTCAGGAACACGTAGGCGGCGCCAGCGTTGGGGGCGCTTTCGTTCGGAGCGGGACCGCTGCCGTCCTCGTAGGGTGCGCCGACGACCACGGTGTCGCCAGAGATGGCGGTCGAAGTGCCAAAGAGATCCTCTGCCTGGGCGTTGGAAGCCTTGAGATAACCCCGCTGCGTCCAGGTCGCGCCGTTGCGCGTGAAGACGTAGGCGGCGCCGGCATTGGGGGCGCTGTTATCGTTCGGATCGGCGGGATTGCCGCTGGCCTCCCCCGGCGCTCCAACCGCCAGAATGTCGCCGTCGATGGCGACGAAGGCGCCGAAATAGTCTCCAGTTCCGGCGTTGGCGGCCTTGAGAAAGGCCTGTTGTGTCCAGCTTGCGCCGCCGCCGGTGAAGACGGAGACGGCGCCGGAGCCGCCCTCGCCCGGCGCGCTGGCAACGAGGGTGTTGCCGGTGAGCGCGACGGCATAGCCGAACTGATCACCCGCGCCGATGCTGCTGGCTTTGAGGTAGGCGCGCTGCGTCCAGGTTGTGCCGCTGCGGGTGAATACGTATGCCGCACCCGCGTTGTTGGCGCCATTGTCATTCGGGTTGCCGGAGGCGCCGCTGTCCTCATAGGGCGCGCCGACGACAATCGTATCGCCGGCAATGGCGACCGAACGCCCGAACTGGTCCTCCGCGCCGGCGTTGGCGGCCTTGAGGTACGCCTGCTGCGACCACGCGGTTCCGTTGCGGACAAAGACATAGGCCGCTCCGGCGTTGGAGGCGCTGTTGTCGTTGGGGTTGGCGGGGTTGCCGCTGTCTTCGTTGTAGGCGCCGACAACGACGGTGTTGCCGGAGATGGCCACGGAGCGGCCAAAGTAGTCTTGAACGCCGGGGTTGCTGGCCTTGAGGTAGGCCTGTTGCGACCAGGTGGCCCCATTGCGGACGAAAACGTAGGCCGCGCCGGAGTCGTCGGCGCCATTGTCGTTGGGATTGCCGGGAATGCCACTTTGCTCTCCCGAGGCGCCGACGACGATGGTGTCGCCATCAATGGCCACAGCGAACCCAAAGTCATCTCCCGGATCGCGAATGGCGGCCTTGAGGTAGGCCTGCTGGGTCCAGGTTCCGCCACTGCGGGTAAACACGTAGATCGCGCCGGTGTCCTGGGCGCTGTTGTCGTTGGGATTGGCGGGGTTGCCGCTGTCTTCGAAGCGCGCGCCGACGACAATCGTGTTGCCGTCAACGGCGACGGTGTAGGCGAACTCGTCGTTCGTGCCGGCGTTGGAGGCTTTGAGGTAGGCGGTCTGCACGGTGGGGTCGATCGTCAGCGGGTAGATGGCCGCGGCATCGTCGAGGGCCAGCGTTACATGCCCGTCGTGCACCTCCATGTGCCCGGTTACGTCCCGCCCGGTTGCGTCCCAGGCCCGCAGGGTATGGTAGTGTAGCACCGTGTTTCCGGCGCGATCAACGAAGCGCACCGCGTCCTCGGCCACCACCGGGCGCAGGTCCCCCCGGGTGGCGAGCCAGAGACGTAGCGGCGTCCGTCCGTCCGCGCCCGCTGGCCGCCGCTCCAGCGTAAAGCCCTGTTCGAGGCCATCGGGGCGATTCACCCACCACTCGGTAAGGGCCTGGCCCCAGACGTAGCGCACCTGGGGGCCGCTGGCGCTTACCAGCACGGGTCGGGCGAGCGGCAGGGGGTCGTTGTAGCCGTAGGCGGCGAGTCGCAGTCCCCAGTTCCAGGCGGCGCCCTGGTCGGGCTGCAGGCTCACCGTGCCGTCGGGGGCGAAGCTCACGTCCCAGCCCTGGCGGGGGTTGGCGGCGCGGTAGCCATCGGCGCTGGCCCGGGGATGGTAGCCGGGCGGGGCCAGCAGGCGCCGCACGGCGGGCCAATCCGGGGCGCCGGGGGAGGTGGATACCGGGCTGGCTGGCGTGCCGTTTCCCTCGGATCGCGGGCGGAGTGCGGGGACGGGACCGGGAACCGGGTCGCTCATCAGGAGCAGCAGCGGCAGGGTAAGGAGCAGGGCGAGGAGCAGGCGCTGCAAGCCGAACGATTGACGTGCCGGCGCCAGGAGCGAAGGGGAGGCCAACACCGGGTTCCTCCTTTTGGACCGGAGTAGAACAGTGCAACCAGACTGTATGGAAAACTGTGGACATTATAGCCAGGGCTTTTGTACATGCGAAGTTGCCCCAGATAACGATACGGTAATCTGACGACAAGGATGCCTGGCGATCCCTTTCGCGCGTATGGCGCGTAGCGTTGTGCCGTTTTGCCCCTGGATGGCGGCGGCCCTTGTGGTCGTTTGAGATAACGATATGGTAAGGCATGCTTCGGGCGTGGCCGTTCCACGTGAAGCAATGGAGAAGCGGTATAATCTCTTGTGGCTTGCCGGTACGAGAGGGTCCGGGAGGGCTTCGCCCTCCCAGACAGAGGAAGTTGCTTCATAGCGTTTCTCGAAATGATTGACCCGTAACGGTAGCGGCGCGAGCGCAGCGAGACAGACGGCGCAGGGTCGTCAGAAGATCAAGCATTCCGGTCAGTGCTCTCGTATTACAACGAGACGTGTCATTCCGAGCGCAGTGAGGAATCTCGGCCCAGATGCGCTGCCGGGACCCTTCGCTCCGCCTGCGGCTCCACTCAGGGTGACAGAGCACGGCTTCCGCACGCGACAATCGCTGAAGTCTCGTTGAAATACTAGATCTTCTCCAGGAGCAGATATTCCCACATATGGACGATTTTCAACGCGCCGCGGAACTGCGACGGATGCAGCGCCTGGCGACGGGCCTGCTGGTGCTGGTAACCATCATCTTTGTGATCGCGAGCATCTACCGCGATCTGGGGCCGTGGGTGGGTTTTGTGCGCGCGTTCTCCGAAGCGGCAATGATCGGCGCCCTGGCGGACTGGTTCGCCGTGACGGCCCTCTTCCGCCATCCGCTCGGCTTGCCCATCCCCCACACGGCGATTATCCCCCGGCGCCGCGAGCGCATCGCCGAGAGCCTGGGGCGTTTCATCGAGCGGAACTTTCTTGATCCTGACCGCATCGTGGAGCGCCTGCGCAGGCAGGACGTCGCCGGACGCATCGCCCAGTTGTTGCGCGATCCGCGGCGCAGCACGCAGGCCGCCGATGTGGTCGCCGAGAGTGTGGCCGGTCTGTTGCGCGTCGTGAACGATGAGGAGGTCGGCGCGCTGCTCCAGCGCACGCTGAGCGAGCGCCTCGGCGCCGTGCCCGCCACCTACCTGGTGGCGCAACTGCTGGGCATCCTGGTCGCCGAGCATCGCCAGCGCGACGTGCTGCTGCAACTGGTGCGCGTGCTGACCGGGTGGATCGAGGCGAACCAGGAACTGATCCGTAAGCGTATCGCCGGTGAACTGCCCCCCTGGGTGCCGCGCATCGTGGACCAGAAGATCTATGAGCGGCTGCTCGATGGCGCCCGCAAGATCCTGAGCGAATTGAGCGCGGATCGTGACCACCCGCTCTACGAGGAGTTCACCAGCACCCTCGATGCCTGGATCGTCAATTTACAGTACGATCCCGACGTTCGCGCGCGGGGTGAGGAGTTGAAGCAGGAGTTGCTGAAACACCCGCGCTTGCGCGAGGTGGCGGGGAACCTGTGGCAGGACGTGAAGGCGAACCTGCTCATGCAGAGCGCCACGCCGGGTTCCTCACTGCGTCTCTCGATTGCCCGGGGGCTCAGCCACGTCGGCGATGTGCTCGAACGCGACCCGGAATGGCGCCTGCGGGTCGAGGGGTGGACCGAAGAACTGGTGCGTTACCTGGTGCGGCGCTACGGGCGCGCAGCCGGCGATTTTGTGACCCAGACTGTCCGGTCCTGGGAGACCGCCGAGGTGACGCGCAAGGTCGAGCTGGCCATCGGGCGCGACCTGCAGTTCATTCGCATCAATGGCACGGTCGTGGGTGGTCTGGCGGGGTTGGTGATTTATACCGTTTCGTTGTTGTTGTAGGAGCGTTGGGGCGAAAAACCTTTCGCCTCCAACCAGGTCTCCCCACCCCTCACAACGGCAGATCACGGGCGAGCAGGTCGTCTTCGGTCTCGCGGCGCTGGATGAGGCGGGCGCGCCCCTCGGCCACGAGAACGGCGGCGGGTCGGGGCGCCAGATTGTAGGTGCTGGCCATGCTGAGGGTGTAGGCCCCGGCGGTGGCGACGGCCAGGAGATCGCCAGGTTGCGCGGGAGGGAGAGAGACGTCGCGCAGCAGCACATCGCCCGCCTCGCAGTAGCGTCCGGCAACGGTGACGGGCGGGCCGGGAGGCGCTCCGGGGCGATTGGCCAGCAGGGCGGTGTAGCGAGCGTCGTAGAGCGCCGGGCGCGGGTTATCGGCCATGCCGCCGTCAACGTGGAGGTGCCGCGTCGTTCCATCGGCGGCCAGTTTGCGCCCCATCACGGTGTAGAGGGCCACGCCGGCCCGAGCGACGATCGAGCGCCCCGGTTCGACCGTCAGACGCGGCAGCGGCAGGGCGAGGGCGGCGCACCCCTCGCGCAGGCTGGCGCTGAGGGCCGCGGCGTAGGTCGCAACATCGGGCGCGGCTTCTTCGGCCAGGTAGGGCGTGCCCAGACCCCCGCCAGGGCTGAGTTCCTCCGCCGCCAGGCCATGGCCGTCGCGGAGGCGCGCCGCCAGGTCCACCAGGACGGCAACGGTGGCGCGGAGGGGTTCCAGGTCGAAGAGTTGCGAACCGATATGCGCGTGCAGCCCGCGGAAGCGCAGGCCAGGACTGGCCCGCAGCCGCGTTGCGGCGGCGTCGAGGGCCTCGGGGGGCAGGCCAAACTTCGAGTCGGCGCCGCCGGTGGTGATGTGGGCGTGGGTGGGGGCCGCGATGTTCGGCGCCACGCGCAGCATAACGCCCTGGGGGCGGTCGCGGCCAGCCGTCAGCGCGGCGAGACGTTCCAGTTCATCGAGGTTGTCAACCACCACCGCGCCAACGCCCCAGGCCACGGCCCGCTCCAGTTCGGCGTCGCCAGGGGCGTTGCCATGGAAGTGGACCCGCTCCATCGGCACGCCAGCGCGCCGCGCCACCAGCAATTCGGCCCCGGAGACGACATCCAGCCCCAATCCCTCCTGCGCGACCATCTGTGCCAGCGCGGTGTTGAGCAGCGCCTTGGCGGCGTAATGCACCCCGAAGGGCAACCCCTGGCGCTCGAAGGCCGCCAGGTAGGCGCGCATCGCGCCGCGCAGGGTCGCCTCGTCGAACACGTAGAGGGGCGTGCCATAGGCGGCGGCGAGGGCCCGCGCGTCGCAGCCGCCAAGGTGGAGCCGGCCGTCGCTGATGGTTGCCGTATCCGGCCAGATGTGGCGGGGAAGCATCATCAAGCGATACCATCTACCAAACCCGTTCACACCGCAGAGGGCGCGGAGGGGCGCAAGGGGCCTCAAAAAGCTCACCTCCGCGTGCTCTGCGGTAAATCCGAACACGTACCGTCAAGCGGTCATTCGGGCGAGGGCCTCACGCCCCGCCCTCCAGCCCCAGGCGCGGCGCGGCGGCGCGCAGCGCGGCGATCACCTCGGCGATCAGATCATCGAGAGGCATGCCAATAACCTCGGCGCCGTGACGAATACCCTCGCGGCTCACTTTGGCGGCAAAAGCCTTATCCTTCATTTTCTTCTTCACCGACGCCACCTCGACGCTGTGGATCGACTTATCCGGGCGCACCAGGGCCACGGCGGTCACGAAACCACTCAGTTCATCCACGGCGTAAAGCGCGCGCTCCAGGGGCGACTCAGGGGCGATGCCGCTGTAATCGGCATGGCTGAGAATGGCGCGCAGCACCTCGGGCGACCAGCCGGTGTCACGCAGGTACTTCACACCGTAGAAAGGATGCCCGGGCAGCGTTTCGGGCACCGGTTCGCCGGCGACCAGGGCGCGCGACAGCGCGTGCACCTCCGGGGTGTCTTCGGGCATATCGGGGTAGCGCTCGAAGTCCATATCGTGGAGCAGGCCCACGGCGCCCCACAGGTCGGCGTCCGCGCCGCCCTGCCGGGCGAAGTGGACCATGCAGGCCGACACGGCCTCGCAGTGTTTGCGCAGGCTATCGGCGGCGACCCAGGTGTAGAGCGTCTCACGGGCGCGGTCGGTGAGCATCGGGGGTCTCCTGCTGGTCTGGTTGGCGATTGTTCCCTGTATCATACCGCAGATCGGCGCGGAGCGGGAAGGATGGCCAGTACCCGGAACAGGACCGAAGGGCTACTGCCCGCGGGCGCGGAAGCGGGTAGAATGCCCGGGAACTTTGTAAACCAGTGGGAGGGTCGGGGAGGGCTCGCCCTCCCAGGAACACTCGTTGTCAGCCGTTGGCTGCGCAGCCTTCCGGGTTGCCGTCTGGGGAAGTGCGGAGGGCGCAGCCCGCCGCGGGCGGAACGGAGGTTGCGGCGAGGGGCAGCCTTCCCGCGTTACCGTTGGGAGGAACGCGGGCGTGAAGTAACAAGGAGCCAGCATGCCTTACCATCACTCCCTGCAACGTCTCGCGCCAATGCTGATCCTGGCGATCGTGGCCAGCCTGGTAATCCCTCCGGTGGCGCCGGCACGGGCCGCGCCGGAGCGACCGATTATGGCCTTCTACTACCCCTGGTGGGAGCATTCGGACTGGTCGTACAGCCGTATGAGCGACCTGCCGGTGCCGCGCTACAGCGGCGGCGACGACGAGGCCATCCGCCGCCATGTGCAGCAGGCCGACGACGCGGGCATTGACGCCCTGGTATGCACCTGGTACGGTCCCGATGAGGATCGGCTGAACAAGCGCTGTCGTCGGCTGATGGAACTGGCCCGTGAAGGGGGCCGCGACCTGCAGGTGGCGATTATCCCCGACCATTCGGCCTGGGGGCCCCTGCGGAGCGTTGAGAGCCTGGCGCGAGCGATAGACGTGCTCAAGCGCGACTTCTTCGGTCAGCCGAACTACCTGCACTACCAGGGCCGTCCGGTGGTATTCTGGTTCAACCCGCCCGCGCTGGGCGGGGTGGACGCCTGGCGCGATTTGCGCAATCGCGCTGACCCGGGGCGCGAGCAGTTCTGGTTCGGCGGCACGGACAACTTCGGCTATCTGGAGGTCTACGACGCGCTGTACTACTTCGACATTAGCTGGGAGCGCCGGCCCGGGGCGGCCATGGCCTCGTATGCGAGCCGGCTCGAGCAGTGGAACCGCGCCAATGGGCAGAACCGGCCCTTCGTCGCCACGGTGATGCCCGGCTACGATGATCTGCGCATCCGCGGCGGTCATGCCCGCGATCGGCAGAATGGCGAATACTACCGCAGCACCTGGCAGACGGCCATCGAGCGCAACGCGCAGGCGGTGGTGCTGACCAGTTTCAACGAGTTCTACGAGGGCAGCCACATCGAGCCAGGCGAGCGGTACGGCGACCTGTACCTGCGTCTGACCCGCGAGTTGAGCGACCGCTTCCGTCGCGAGGTAGGTCAGGCCGCGCCCTCGCCGGAACCGGCCCCGGCGAATTGCCAGCGTTTCCCCGAGACGGGGCAAGAGGTGTGTGGGCGCCTGCTCTCCTTCTGGCGCGAGAACGGCGGCTTGCCGGTCTTCGGGTTGCCGATCGGGCCACAGCGCAGCGTCACCATCGAAGGGCGCGAGGTGCAGGTCCAGCAGTTTGAACGCAATCGCCTGGAGTTGCATCCGCAGAACCGGCGGCCCTACGATGTGCTGCTCGGGCGCCTGGGCGCCGAGGGTCTGGCGCGTCAGGGCCGCGACTGGCAGCAGTTCGGTCGGGTGAATGGCGCGCCCGCCGGTTGCCTGTACTTCGCCGAAACCGGCCACAGCCTCTGCGAGCCGTTCCTGAGCTACTTCCGCGGCCGGGGCCTGGAGTTCGACGGGCGGCGCGGCTACAGCCTGGCCGAGAACGTGGCGCTCTTCGGCCTGCCGCTCAGCGAGCCGCAGACCGAGACAATCGAGGGGCGCGCGCTGACCGTGCAGTGGTTCGAGCGGGCGCGCTTCGAATGGCACCCGGACAACCCCGAGCCGCACCGGGTGCTGTTGGGGCGGTTGGGGGCGGAGTAGGGCCGAAGCAGTGCCGCAGCCACTGCTTCGGCCTTACCCAAAGTTAAGAAATCATTACCCAGGGGGACCACAGGGGCCTGTGTCGCCTCATTCCGGCGCAGTGTATAATATGTACACATGTCGGGAAAGGCGGCGCAGCCATGACAACCACTCAACCGGACAACGGGAACACAGAGGCCTCCGGGCGGTTCCTCGAAATTGCTGAGCGCGAAGTGGGCCGGATCATCCTTGACATTCACGATGGTCCGGTTCAGAACATTTTCGCCGCATTGTCGCAACTGTACGTGGTGCAACGGCGCCTGGCGCAGCAGCAACCGCCGCTCAACGATGAGTTGCTACGTATCAAGCGCAGCATCGGGTTGCTGGAGCATGCCCTCAACGAGATCCGCAATTTCATGGGCGCGTTTCGCCCGCCCGAGTTCGAGCGCCGCGATCTCGTTTCCATCCTCGAAGGGCTGGTGATCCAGCACGAAGAGTTGACCGGCAATCCCGTCAGCATGGAGATCCTGGGCGAGTTGCCAGCGGTGCCGTTGCCGGTTAAAATCTCACTCTACCGGATTCTGCAAGAGGCCCTCTCGAACGCCGCGCGTCATGGGCAGGCCCGGCGCCACAGCGTTACCCTGAGTTGTGACGGGCGCCGGATCGCCATGCAGGTGTGTGATGATGGCCAGGGGTTCGATGTCGCCGCGGTGATGCAGCGACCTCTGGCCGGGCACTTTGGTCTGGAGGGGATGCGCGAGCGGGTGCATCTGCTCGGCGGGAGCTTCAGTATCGAGAGCGCTCCCGGTCGGGGCACGCGGGTACGGGTTGAGGTACCATACGGTAGAAATGATTAGAGTTTTTCTTGCCGATGACCACGCGCTGGTGCTGGAGGGGTTGCGCTCGCTGATCGAGGCCGAGGGCGATATTGAGGTGGTCGGCACTGCCAGCGACGGCGACCAGGTGCTTGACGCTGTGCGCGCCTTGCGTCCCGATGTGGTGGTGCTCGATTTGCAGATGCCCACGGTCAGCGGGCTTGAGTGCCTGCAGCGCATTCGCGCCGAGGGCCTGCCGGCCAAGGTGCTGGTGCTCTCGGCGTTCTACGATGGCGACACCATCCAGTCGGCCCTCGAAGCCGAAGCCGATGGTTTTGCCCTGAAGACCGAGCCGCCCCAGCAGACGGTGGCATGCATCCGCCAGGTCTACCAGGGGCAACTGGTCTTTCCCCAGGCCGCTCGACGCTGGTTGCGCCAGCAACGGCACCGCCCCGGCCCGGCCGCCGATCTCTCCGAGCGCGAGGCCGAGGTGCTCTCGCTGGTGGCCCAGGGCTTGACCAACACCCAGATTGCCCAGCGCCTCAACGTCAGCGAGAATACGGTCAAGTTTCACCTCCAGAACATCTACCAGAAACTCGGGGTGAGCAACCGCACCGAGGCCGCGGGGATCTTCTTCAAGCAGCGCCAGGAGGGGCGGCGATGACGCTCTACCTGCTCTTTGGCCTGGCCGCCCTGGCGCTGATTGGCCTGGTTGCCCTGCTCTGGCGTCTCTGGCGCGACTACGCCCAGCTCAGCCCCGAAGCCGAGGAGCGCGAACGGGAGCTGGCCTTGCTCAATGATGCCCAGGCCAACCGGATGAGCGACCAGGTCCTCGCCCGTCCTCTCGACCCCGATGCCGCCTGGCAGACGATGGTTGAGCGTGGCGCCGGGAGGCGCCGCCGATCACCGCCGCGGCGGTAAATGCCGCCGGGCCGGCTCTACGCGTTTGCCGGGGCCACGTTGCCCGCCGCTTCGGCGGCGCGCCGCACGTCCACGAAGAGCAGCAGCGCAAATCCCGCCACGAAGAAGATGATCAGCGAGATGATCGCGATGCGGTAGCTGTCGGTGAACTGGTAGGCCAGCCCGAAGAGAAACGGGGCCAGCCAGCTCGTGCCCCGCTCGCTCACCTCGTAGATGCCAAAGTACTCCGCTTCTTGCCCCTTCGGAATCATCAGCGAGAAGACCGAGCGGCTGATGGCCTGGCTGCCCCCCAGCACCAGGGCGATAATCGCCGCGAGCAGGAAAAACTGCGCCGGGACCCCCGCGGGCATAAAGTAACTGTAGATCACCACACCGCCCCAGATGATCAGGCTGAGCAGAATCGCGCGCTTCGAGCCGATGCCCTGCGCTACCCAGCCAAAGGCCAGGGCCCCGAAGAAGGCTACGAACTGCACCATCAGGATCGCCTGGATGAGAATCCCCTGATCCAGGCCGAGTTCCTGCGCCCCGAACTGCGAGGCCAGGGCGATAACGGCCTGGATGCCGTCATTGTAGAGCAGGTAGGCCCCCAGGAACAGCAGCGTCTGGGGATAGTGGCGCATCTCGCCGAAGGTGTGGGCCAGTTGTTTGAAGCCAATCGTCAGGTAATGCTCTCCCGGGGGGATCCGTTTCAACGGCTCGCGGCGGCGCAGGGGGAGCAGCGGAACGATAGTGAAGATGGCCCACCACATCCCCGCCGAGGCCAGACTGATCCGCACCGCCAGTTCGGTCGAGAGGCCCAGCGCCTCGCGGTTGCTGAACAACACCAGATTGGCCAGCAAGAGCAAGCCGCCGCCCAGGTAGCCCGTGGCCCAGCCGCGCGATGAGACGGCGTCGCGCCGGTCGGGGCTGGAGATTTCGGGCAGAAAGGCGTTGTAGAAGACGATGGACGCGCCAAAGGAGAGGTTGGCGATCAGGAACAACAGCCCG
Source organism: Chloroflexaceae bacterium (assembly GCA_026417815.1). Taxonomy (GTDB): domain Bacteria; phylum Chloroflexota; class Chloroflexia; order Chloroflexales; family Chloroflexaceae; genus JACAEO01. Next base: position 13,897 of record JAOACN010000263.1, read on the forward strand.
CCGAGGAAGTAGCGGTTGCCATCCAGGAAGTACATCAACATCGTGGCGACCGCGCCGATGTAGGCAAAGCTCGCCAGCATGCCCTTCTTGGCATGGGAGTAGTCGGCGATGGCGCCCAGGATGGGCAGGAAGAAGACCTGAAGCAGAACCGATAGCGAGACCATGTAGGGGAAGAACGAGCCAGCCGCGACGGGGATGCCAAGAGGATAGACCAGGCCGCGCTCGTCGGCGGCGGCCTCGGCGATAGAGGTAAGAAACGGCCCGAGAAAGACAGTGACGACAGTGGTCGAAAAGGCCGAGTTGGCCCAGTCGTAGAAGTACCAGCCGACCAGTTCACGACGATCGTCAATCGGTGGCGCGGCCGCGGTCGGGGCGGTCATGCAGGGTCTCCTTCTCTCCTCACAGGTGCGGGTTCAGACCAGGCTTACCCCCAGCACCACCAGCCCGCTGGTGAGGGCCGCGGCGGTGAGCTTGCCGGTGCGGATGTAGCTCCAGCCGGCGGCAAGTCCGGCGATGCCCCCGGCGATCGGCCCCAGCGGCCACCCGCCTGGCGCGATGCCGGCCAGCGCCGAAAGGGCCGTGGCCGCGCCGAGGGCCAGCCACGGCGCGCGGGGGCCGGCGCGGCCCGCCAGGGCCCGGGCCAGGCCGTTCTGCGCGCCGCCGCGCAGGAGCAGTTCGGCAGGCAGCGCCACGAAGAAGTAACTGTTAATAATTGACATAATGAACGAACCAGCGCCGGGCAGGCCGCTGGCGGGCCGGATCCCATCCAGCAGCGTATTGGCCCCCAGGGCCGCGACGGTGGCCAGCAGACCCGCGGCCAGGGCGTCGCGCAGCTCGCGCCCGCTAAGGTGCCAGGTGAAGCCCAGCCCGGGCCAACCTCGCGCTGCGAAGAGGATCAGGAGCAGGGGCGCCAGGGCCAGGGAAAAGAAGCCTACCAGCCCGCCCTGCTGCGGCAGGGTGAGCCGTGGAACCAGTTGCAGGCCCAGGGCCAGGCCGAGGTAGGTCAGCGCCACGGCGTCGGCGAGGGCGGGTTGCCGGCGCTCGCGGGCCAGGCCGAAGGCCAGGGCCGGCACCACGGTGAAGAGGATCGCCGAGAGCAGCCCCACGGCGGTCAGTTCACGCACCGCGAGGGCGTAGGCCGCGTAGAGGGTAGGCGCCACCGCCAGCAGCGCGGCCAGGGCGCGCCGGTCGCGCCGCACCACCCGGCCCAGCCCGTCGTACAGTGCCGCGCAGCCGGGCAGGGTCAGCCCCAGGGCCAGGAAACTGAAGGTGGTCAGGCTGCCCCAACGCTCGGCGGGAGGCATGGGGGTGGCGAACACGTGCAACGCGAAGCCCCCAACCAGCAGCAGCGCGGCGACGATGGCGGCGAGCAGTCCTTCGGGCAGCCCGAACATGTCGGTAGGATGAGAATGGTCCTGTTCGCGAGCCAAGCGGTGGCGCTCCTGTCTGAATAACGGCGCTGCGTCAGGGCGGGGGTGCGGGGCCGCGGGTCCCGCAACACTTCTCTTTCCGGTGCGGCGCGGCCCCTCCGAGCCTCCCCGACAAGTGGGGGGCGTTGCAGCACTGTCGGCGAGTGATTATAACACCGGTACCGGCTGCAACAGACCCGGGCGTTCGCGATTGGCGGCCGCGATGGCCTCGGCCGAACCCAGGACCGCGATGGCGCCGTGGGTGCTGGCGGCTTCCGCCGCGTCGGCGAAGGCGCGGAAGTCGGCGGCGGTGGCGTCGAGGATCTGCTCGCGGATGCTCTGGCGGTACTCATCGCTGACGCCGGTCAGGTGGCGCACCAGGGCGGTGTAGCCCCGCGCGTCGGGCAACTGGTAGGCGTCGAGGTCGCCGATGGTGCCGATGATGCTGCGTTCGACCGTCAGCCGATCCAGTTCCACGCTCCGCAGGAAAGCGGCCGTGCCGTCGTAGACCTCCAGGGTCCGCAGCAGGTGGGGATCGCGGTACGAGGTCCAGGCAAAAATACCGGTGCTACGGTCGTAACTGCTGCCGGCGCCGTAGGCGCCGCCCTGCACGCGGATCTTTTCCAGCAGGTAGGCGTTGTAGAGAAAGCGGGTGACCGCGCTCGCCGCCCCGCCGACGTTGACGCCCAGGGCCTTGAGATTGGCGCCCTTGGCCACATAGTTGACCTGGGCGGGGATGATCAGGCCCTCGTTCGGGCCGGGCTCGGCCACGCGCCAGGTGGCAGGCGTGTAGGGCGCGGCGGGCAACTCGGCGAGAAAGTCGTCGAGGGCCGGCTCGATGGCGTTGAAGCCGCGCCGATCCACCGTCACGTTGGCGATGAGGGCCGCGCGATTGACCAGGTGGCGACGCAGGGCCTCGAGTTGCGTCAGGACGCCGGGCCAGTCATCGGCGACGCGGCGCTCCAGCTCGCGCACGAAAAACAGTCCGCTAATGCCGCTCATCTGCTCATCGGCCCAGTCAGCGGGGTCGAGGCGCGCCGCCAGGCGCTTGCGGGCGTAGGCATTGCCGCTGGGGACCAGCGATGACTCGCGCCCGGCCTTGGCGCGGGTGACGATCTGGCGGAAACGCTCCTGGTCATCCAGGCGCGCCTCGAGCAGGATGTCGCGGATAATCGCCAGCATGGCCCCGGTCCGGTCGAGGGTGCTCTTGCCGCGCACCAGCAACTGGCCCACCGGCTCGCCGGTGATCACATGGGTGGCGGTGATGGCCGAGGCGCCGATGCCGCCGGTCTCGCGGCCGATGCGCTGCACCAGACGCACGAAATCTTCCTTTGTGGTGCCCATCTCGGTGAGGGCGCGGGCAAAGAGGGGCACGAAGGGCAGCAAGTCGGGCGGTAGCGCCCGCAGGTCGAAGGCCAGGTCGAGGTACACCACCCCGTTGGTAAAGAGGTCGTGGAAGAGCAACGGCGCGCCACCCACGCGCAGTTCGTCGGTGGGAATGGTCTTGCCGTGGCGGTCGAGGTCGGCGATGGTCAGGGTGGGGATGCGGGCGAGATCCTCGGGGCGGTCGGGTTCCTCCTGGCGCCGGCGCAGTTCGGCCGTCTCCACCACCAGGCGTTCGAGATCAGCCTCGCTCATCGCGGCGCGGGCGGCTTCGAGGCGGGCGCGCTCCGCGGCGGCGTCCCGCTCGGCCTGGGCGGGGTCGGGGCGCAGCACCACACGCACGCGGTGGGGATTATCGAGCAACGTCTCGCGGATGAGGCGTTCGAAGATCGGCTCGCCGCGGGCCACGGCGGCCTTGATCGCCTCCAGGGGCGCCTCGAAGCGCAGCGCGGCGAGGGGATCGCCGTCGTAGAGCCAGGTGTGCAGGGCGCGGAGCATCAGGCTCAGGCCGCGGGGGAAGGCGCCGGTGTTGTTCTCGCGGAGGGCGAACTCGACCGTGTTCAGGGCCGCGGCCACCTGCTCGGGGTCGATGCCCTCCGTGGCCAGGCGCTCGAGGGTGTGGAGGGCCAGTTCCTCGACCTTTGCCGCATCGGCGGGGTCAATCCCCTTCAGACCCACCGAGAAGGTGTGCTGGCGCAACCCATCGTAGTAGCCGCTGCCGGTGAGACTCTCGCCCAGGCGCGAGTCCATCAGCGCCTTGTAGAGCGGGGCGGCGGGGGTGCCGACCAGGATGTAGCTCAGCACATCCAGGGCCAGCACGCGGGTCATGTCGCTCGTCTCGCCGAGCATCCAGCTCACGGTAACCATGCCCTTCTTGCCGCTCTCCTCACTCGGGGCGGCGTAGGTCTGCTCGACGATGCGGGGGGCCTCGAAGCGCGGTTGCAGGCCGATCTGCGAGGGGCTCTCCAGCGGCTCGAACTGGCTCAGGTAGGCGTCGAGCACCCGCAGGCGGCGCTCGGGGTCGTCGTCGCCGTAGAAGAAGATGCGCGCGTTGGAGGGATGGTAGAGGGTTTCGTGGAAGCGTTTGAACTGCTCGTAGGTAAGGTCAGGAATGTACCTCGGATCGCCGCCCGAGGAGACGCCGTAGGTCGTATCGGGGAAGAGGGCCTGCTGGCTGTAGCGGTAGAGCAGACTATCGGGCGACGAATAGGCGCCCTTCATCTCGTTGTACACCACCCCCTGAAAGACCAGGGGGGCGTCTTTCCCGGCCAGTTCGTAGCGCCAGCCCTCCTGCTTCAGCACCTCGGGCGTCAGACGCGGAAAGAAGACCGCGTCGAGGTACACGTCAACCAGGTTGTAGAAATCGGTCATATTGGTGGACGCGACCGGATAGACGGTCTTGTCCGGGTAGGTCATGGCGTTGAGGAAGGTTTTGACCGAACTCTTGACCAGTTCAAAGAAAGGTTTTTTGACCGGGTACTTGCGCGAGCCGCAGAGCACGCAGTGTTCGAGGATATGGGCGATGCCGGTGCTGTCGGCCGGGGGGGTGCGAAAGGTGATGCCAAAGCTCTTATTCTCATCGTCATTTTCAAGCGAGAGGAGTTGGGCGCCGGTTTTGGCGTGGCGGTACAGCCGCGCGCGGGTGTTCAATTCGGCGATGTACTCATCGCGCAGCAATTCAAAGCCATAGGTGAGGGTCATGGGCGTGCTCGCTTTCGCTGGGCAGGAATAGAGACCGATCGTAGAGCGCGCCGCCTGGCGGTTGCGCCGGACGCGCGACGGATCTGGTCTAACCCTTGTATTGTACCAGACGGTCATACGCTTGGCGCACAACGCCCGATGAAAACCGGCCCCCGTACGGCCGCAGCGCGCTTCGGCCTACCGCCTATGTTCACCTCAGGTATCCGTGTGAGAGGGGCATGCTCAGCACCCGGGGCCGGTGCAAAGTCTGCCGCCAGCGGGGGAATGGGGGGCTCTCAGGTGTAGGGTTTTTCGAGCGAGAAGGGGTTTTCGGCATTCCAATGCGCTTCCGATCCTCACCCCCCTACCCCCCTACCCCCCTCACCACCTATGGGGGAGAGGGGGAGTTGGGCGTCCCAATGCCCCAGATCGCGAATGTGACGCGAGGATGTGCCGGAAAACCCTACACCTGAGAAGAATGGGGGGGCGTAGCCGCCGGAACCAACCAAAAACCCGGAGTGTGTGGACACGCCCCGGAGACGAGGCGTTCCCGCCGGCGCTCCTTCGGAGAGAGAGGGCCGGGGAAACCCGGTTTCCCCGGCGAAGCGTCAGGATGTTCCTGTGAGGATTATGCCGCTCCAGAGCCTTCGGCATCGGCGCCGAGGGCCGCGGCAATCTCCGCGAGGATGGCGCGTTCGCGTTCATTGACCCGTTGGCCGCCCATACCCATGAAACCGCCCTCGATAGCGGCGCGGGCCACCTCCTGGCCGAGGTCAATCAGCCATTCGCGCACCTCGGCGGTTACCTCGGGCGGGGCCTTGCGCGCGAGGAGCTCGCCGGCCGCGCGGCAGGCGGCCACGGCGCGGGCGGGGTCACGCCCCAGGGCGAAGATGTCAACCTGTTGGACGGCGGGGTCGTCGGCGCTTTTGCCGATGTAGGCGTTGAAGCGGTCACGGAGGGTGACCAGCATGGCGGCGATGAGGGGATTGGAGCGGCGGG
>JAOACN010000267.1 GCA_026417815.1 Chloroflexaceae bacterium
CAGTGAGGCGCGGCCCTCGGCGGCGCGCAGGGCATCGAAGGCCGGACGATCGGCGGGAAAGGTCGCCCAGTGCGTCCAGCGGTGGCGCGGGGCCGCGCGCAGGGTGCCGGCGCCGGTGAGGATGGCGTCGGCGCGTGAGCGGAGCAGGGCCATGAGCCAGGTGTCGTGGGGCGCGTTGAGGCTCACCGGGGCCCCGCTGGATTGCCCCGGCTCGTCGAAGGAGATCCGCCCATCGTGGGAAACCACGAAATTGGTGTAGACATAGGGGCGCTCGTCGGAGGGGGCGAGCAGGCGCCAGTCGCCGCCGTAGATGGCGCGAAACGCCTCCGGCAGACCGGGGCCGGAGGCGTCTTCGTCATCGAAGAGCAGGGTGTAGGGGGCGCCGGGGCCGTGGGGTTCGATCGTCATTGGATGAGGAGCCCGGGGTGTGATCGGGAGGCAGGACCCTCCCGATGGGCATTCACAGTGGCGCCACCTCGCCAAGGCGCGTCACCCCGGCGACCAGATGCTGCCCGGGCGTCAGCATCAGGTGGACCGTGTCGCGCTGCACGTAGAGATCGGCGCGGGCGCCGAAGCGCACCGTGCCGAGGCGCGCGCCAGCCTCGACCCGCTCTCCCGGCTGCACCCGGCAGAGAATGCGTCGGCCCAGCGGGCCAGCCACCAGCGCCACCAGGATCGGCCCCCATTCGGTGTCAAGGCCAATGTACACGCGCGTGTTGCGGTCACCCGCCTCGGGGTCGCTCGCGGGCCGGTGTTCCCCGCTGACCTGCTCGACGATGCGCACCGTACCGCCAATCGGGCTACGGCAGACCGGCACATCGAAGGGCGCAATTGCCACGGCCAGGCGCAGGCAGTCAGAATGAACGAAACGGTGTTCGTACACTTCCTCCAACCGCACGAGCGTGCCATCGGCGTGGGCAAACAGCGTTCCGGGCTCGTTGGGGGTGGTCCGCTCGGGGTCACGGTAAAGGGCCGCGGCCAGCGCGGTCAGCGCCAGGGGCACCGGGGCCAGTCGCGGGCGCAGCCCGAGCGCCAGGCCGGTGAGACCGAGCCCCAGGCCCAGGAGGGGCGTGGCCTCCGGATCGAGGCCAGGTATGGGTGAATGGCGATCTCTGGATACGGTCTGCTCTTCCATACGTGGGCGGGATGGGGGATGGGGGATCTACCAGGACAAACAGTTCGCCCCCTCCGGCGGAGCGAGTGCGAGGGTTTGTACCGCTAGACCCGTAATAATAAGTAATTCCCCAGGATTGTAGCATGGGCGCTGGCGCGGCGCAACCGGCTGAGGGGGACGCTTCTGGTATAATGAAAAAACTGAAAATAACCCGCCCGGCACGATGACATGCGTAATCCGTTTCAGGCGCTCGGCAAGGCCGTGCGTGACCTCTTCGACGACGTTTTTCTGCTGCTGCTCTGCAACCTGATCTGGGCGGCGATGAGCCTGCCGCTGTGGGTGATTGCCGTGAGCGCGCTGGCGCAGGGGGCGCCGCTGGCGGCGTTGCTGGCCGGAATGCTGGGGGCCCTGCCGGCCGGCCCGGCCAACGCCGGGCTGTTCTACGTCGCGCATCGCGTGACCGATGGCCGGGCCACAAAGATCACCGATTTCTTCATCGGGATGCGTCTGTATCTCCGTCCCGCGCTGTTGCTCACCCTCATTGCCGCTGGCGGGATGCTGCTGATCCTGTTTAACCTTGGCTTCTACCTGGGCATGAACTCGATCCTCGGCGGCCTGCTCCTCGGTCTCTGGCTCTACCTGTTGTTGTTCTGGCTCGGCCTGACGCTGTACGCCTACCCGTTGATCATGCTCCAGGATGTCCCCTCCTTGCGGTTGATCGGGCGCAACGCCCTGCTGCTGTCGCTCGGCCGCCCGATCTACACCGGTGTGACCCTCTTCCTGATGGCTATCGTGCTGGTGCTCAGCCTGATCCTGGTTGTGCCAATGGTGCTGATCACCCCCGCCTTCTTTGCCGTCTGGGCCACCTGCGCCGCCCGCGCGCTGATCGCCGACGCCCGCCGCCGCCGCGAGGAGGCCGAGGCCGGCGCCGCCAGCGCGCCTCCTGCCGAGGAACGTGGCCGTAAGGGGCAGGTGCGGCCAAAGTAGGGGTAAGGCGTGGCGTCTGGATAGAGAAGGTTGGGGAGGGCGAAGACCTCCCGGGAACACTCTTTCCTCGGCCGTTTGAAGGAGCGTGGGGAAACCCGGTTTCCCCACCCCTGCCTGCAGGGAGGCCGCTTCCCGGCGCGGCGCGGCTTTGCCGCGCCGCACCAGGAAGGGAAGATCTTCGGGGCCTGCGGCCCCCGCAACCCCCGCCAGCGGCAAGGTGGCAAAAGAGGTAGCACCAACATCCAAAATCCGAAATACGGAGTGACGCGATGCTCACGCGACGAATTATCCCCTGTCTCGATGTGAAGGCCGGACGGGTGGTGAAGGGCGTTTCCTTCGTCAACCATCGTGACGCGGGCGACCCCGTGGCCCTGGCCGCGGCCTACGACGCCGCCGGGGCCGACGAACTGGTGTTCTACGACATTACCGCCTCGAGCGACGAGCGGGCGATTATGGTCGAGGTGGTCGAGCGGGCCGCGGCGCAGGTGTTCATTCCTCTGACGGTCGGCGGCGGCTTGCGCACGGTCGAGGATATGTACCGGATGCTTCGCGCCGGGGCCGATAAGGTGTCCATCAATACCGCGGCGGTGCTCAACCCGCAACTGATCGAGGACGGCGCGAAGCGCTTCGGCAGCCAGTGCATCGTAGTCTCAGTGGACGCGCGACGCGTCAGCGCGCCGGGCGAGCCGCCGCGCTGGGAGGTGTTTACCCATACCGGGGCCAATCCCCGCCCCACCGGCCTCGACGCGATCGAGTGGATCCGCCGCGGCGTCGAACGGGGCGCGGGGGAGATCTGCATCAACAGTATGGACGCCGATGGCCAGAAGACGGGCTACGATCTGGAGTTGCTACGGGCGGTGAGCGCGGCGGTTCCGGTGCCGGTGATCGCCTCTGGCGGCGTGGGTACGCCCGAGCATATGTATCAGGGCATCGCCGAGGGGCATGCCGACGCGGTGCTGGCGGCCTCAATCTTCCACTTTGGCGAGTATACTATCGCCGATGTGAAACGGTACCTGCGTGAGCGGGGCGTCCCCGTGCGCGAATAGGCCGCCCGTCCCGCTGCCCCCTCCAGCGGGGGGGTGAAGAAACAGGTTGCCGCGGGACGCAACCCGGAGGGTTGCGCTACGGTCCATCGTCTGGTAAGCAGGGGGGGTGGGGAAACCTGGTTTCCCCGTGCCTGCCGGGTGTCAGGGGTCTGGCGCCAGTCTTTTCACCACCACCAGGGTCACGTCGTCGAAGGGCGGCTGGCCGTGACCATGCTGGTCCACCGCGGCGCTGATGGCCTCGACGATGGCGGTGGCCGGTTCGCCGTGGCGCGCGGCGATCAGCGCCCGCAGCCGCTCGGGTCCGAAGGCTTCCAGACGCTCATCAACCGCCTCGGTCACGCCGTCGGTGTAGCACACCAGCACGTCTCCCGGCGCGAGCCATAGCTCCGCTTCGGCGAGGGTGATCGGTTCCAGCACGCCCAGGGCGATCCCTGGCGCGCGGAGTTCGACGAACGCTTCCTCGGCGGCGCGGTAGAGCAGCGGCGGGTTGTGCCCGGCGCTGGAGTAGCGTAGGTGGCCATTCGCGGGGTCCAGGATGCCATAGAAGATGGTGACGAACATGCCTGCCTCCGCGTCGCGGGTGATCCAGCGGTTGGCCCGTTCGAGGGCCAGGGCGGGGGGCGAGCCATCGAGGGCTGCGGCGCGCACCAGCGAGCGGGCCAGGGCCATGAACATGGCCGCGGGCACGCCTTTGTCGCTCACGTCGGCGATGACGAAGCCCAGGAGCGCCGGCGGCGCCGGGCGCGTGACGGTAGCAGTGGCGGCCCCGCCGTGGGCCGGGCGCCCGGCTTCCTCCCGCCCGGTCACCGTTTCGTTCTCCTCGGCCCCGGCGCATCTATCCCGAGGCAGGGCCCAGAAGTCGTAGAAGTCGCCGCCGACCAGCCGGGCGGAGCGATAGCCGGCGGCGACCTGCCAGCCGGGCAGCGCCGGAGCGCGGGCGGCGAGCAGGGCGTGCTGGATGTCGCGGGCCACTTTCAGTTCCTGTTCCAGCAAGGCGGCCTGTTCGGCCTCACGGGCCAGCAACAGGCTTTCGGGGGCCGCCGCCAGTTGCCCTGCGGCGCCGGCGCAGAGGTTGCGTCGGCGTTCGTCGAGGCCCGGGTCGGCAGCGTCATGGTCAAGCACCAGCGCCCCCAGCAACCCGGTGCGGGCCGCCAGCGGCATGACCACCAGGCTGCCGCTGCCGGCCAGGCCGATCAACTCCGGCCAGAGGGAGGCCCGCCTGCCCGCGTCGGGCAGGCTGATCAGCCGGGGGCCGTCGGCGACCGTGGCGGCGGCGCGCAGGGCGGCCAGCAGCGGCGCGTCGCCCGGGGCGATCGGCCGGGCGCTGAACCGCCCCGCCCGTTCGCGGCCCAGGCCGTAGGTCGCGCCCACGCGAAAGACCTGTTCGCTCTCGTTCCACAGCAGCACGTGGCACCGAGGCGCGCCGATCAGCAGGGGGGCCAGGCGCGCCGCCGTGGCGAGCAGGTCGTCCACCCGCTCGCAGAGGCTGAGATTGGCCGCGACCTGCAAGAGGGCGTTGAGGGTCCAGGCTTCTTCTTGCTGGGCGCGGTACGCATTGGCGCTCTCGATCGCCGCGGCGGCCTGGTCGGCGATCAGCGACAGCAGGCGCAGATCGTTGGCGTTGAAGGCGCGGGGCGCGTAGCTTTGCACCGAGATCGAGCCGATGACCGTGTCGCCGGCGATCAGGGGCACGTAGATGCCCGAGCGCGGCGGGCGGTCGCTCTGGTAGCGCGGGCGGGCCGGCAGCAGGTCCATCTCGCGGGTGAAATCCTCCACCAGCACGGCCTTGCCGGTCTGGCGGATCCAGCCGATCAGGCCATCGCCGGGGGCCAGCGTTACGGTCAGGGGCGGGAGGCGCACGCGATCCTGCACCCGCACCACCAGGGTGTACCGGTCGTCGTCGAACAGACCGAGGTGGAAGGAGGCCGTATCCACCACCTTGCTGGCCTCGCGGTAGACCAGGTCGCACAGGGCCTCGACATCGAGCTCGCTGCGGATGATGGCGCGGCTGATTTCGTTGAGCAGGGCCAGTTCGCGCACGCTGCGGCGCTGGCTGGCGACGTTGAGCGCGGCGCGGCGCACGGCGGCGGCGGCGGCCACCAGGGCCAGACCGGCGAGCAGAAAGTAGCCGCCTCCCAGGCGCGTGTAGATTGCCGCGCCGAGGACGGCGAGGGGCAGCGGCGCGAACTCGGCGCCGAGGGCCAGGCGCCAGCTGCTGCGCCACCAGGTGCTGACGCCGGAGCGACCGCCCTGCAGGTACTCGCGCCCGATCCGTCCCAGTTGCAGGCTGAGCAGGTAGCAGGGCACAATCGCCAGCGCCAGCGCCAGGGGATCGAGGGTTTGCGGGTCGTACTGGGGGCGCCCGCTGGCGGCGCTGGCCAGGGCCGCGCCAGCGAGGATGGCCATGGCCCGGGCGCCGCCCCGCAGGAAGGGCCGCGCCCCCAGCAGGTAGGGGCCGGGCGGGCGGTGGTAGAGAAAGGTCAGCAACACCCCCGAGAGGGCGCCTTCGATGGCCGCGAGCAAGGCCCCGGCGGCGGGACCGAGGGCCAGCGCGGCGGTGATCAGCACAATCCCGCTGAGGCTGTGGGTGTCGGCGGGGGGCGTGCGGAAGCTCAGGAGATCAACGGCCAGGGCCAGGGCGCCGAACAGGGCCAGCGCCGCCAGCGGAGTCGCGGTCGGGGGCGTGAGCAGGAGCCAGATCCAGCCGATGCTCCCGAAGGCCAGTGAATAGAGGATCAGCAGCCGTTCCCGGCTCACACGCGTCCCTGTCCGAAGGCGGCGCGCGCCTCCTCGACGCCCGAATGAATGGCGAAGACCTGGGTAAAACCGGTCAGGTCAAACACCTCGCGCACCTGGGGTTGCAGGGCGGCGAGGCGCAATTCGCCGCCGAGGGTCATCAACTCTTTACGGATGAGCAGCAGCGCCCGCAGGCCGCTACTGGAGAGAAAGGACACCCCGCTGAGATCGAGCACCACCCGGCGGGCGCCGCGGGCGATCTCCTCGTGCAGGGCGCGGCTGAGTTGCGGGGCCGTCGCCGCGTCCACCCGCCCGGTGACGGGGAAGATCAGGGTGTCATCGCCGGTGGCGGGAGTGATGCGCTTGATCATGGTCAGCACGTTCCCCCCGTGGGGGTTGAAGTCAAACCGCACTTCGTCCATGAGCCGGGTAATCAGGTAGATGCCCAGGCCGCCGACCTGGCGCTCCTCGAGTGGCGAGGAGACGTCGGGTGGGGGAATGCTGCCCGGGTCGAACTGGCGCCCGGAGTCGCGCAGGGTGACGATGAACTGGTTGCCCTCACAGTGCCAGGAGAGGGTGATATCCCCGGGGGCGTCGGGGTCGTAGGCGTGCTGGATGACGTTGGTTGCGGCCTCATCCACGGCGAGTTGCACCTGCCAGGTAGCCCGCTCGTCGAGACCGGCGTGTTCGGCGGCGGCGGTGATAAAGGCGCTGATGCGAGCCAGCGCCTCGAGATTGGCGGTGAGCGTGATGCTTTCCATGGGGTGGTTCAGAAGGAACCAACCGCTTCGACCGTATCGTTGTAAAGCTCGAAGAGGGAGGTAAAGCCGGTCAGGTCGAAGACCTCTTTGATCCGCGGCGGAAGATTGGCGATGCGGATGTCGCCGCCTTCCAGGTCGGTCAACTTCCACTCGCGGGCGCGCTTACGCGCCTCAATCAAGACCCGCAGCCCGGGGCTGCTGATGTACTCCAGGTTCGCCAGATCGAGCACAATGCGGTAGCGCCCCTCATTGAAGAGGTTCTCGATCTGCTGCTTGAGTTGCGGCGCGGTTGCCGCGTCTACCCGGCCGGCGACCTCCAGCAGGTCAACCCGGTTCATCCGGCGGTGGGTAATCTCCATGTCCGACCCTCCTCCAGCGGGGCAGGCGCGTGAACACAACGCGCTCATTATACCATGTGGGAGGGTGCAGCCTCCCACACCCTCCCTGCTGGCCGGGGCCGATGCAACGTCTTCGGGGCGCGCCACCCGGACCTCGGGGGTGTCGTTGGTGCCGGCGGCGCAGCCGCCCCGGACCCCGCCGCCTGTCAGCCCTGGCGCCGCGGGCGAGGGCAGGGTAATGAACCGGCGTCAAACCATTAACGGTTCACTGGGGAAGCGGGAGGAATTGAGGGGGAGGGTGGCGCGGACCTTGCGCAACTGCCGGAGGGATTCCACGGCAGCCTCGTGGACGCTGGCGTCGGGATCCTCTACGGCACGGGTGAGGGCATTGAACACCGTCGTGGTAGCGGCAGCGGCGCCGATGCGTCCGAGGGCGCGCGCGGCGGCCTCGCGGGCGTAGACATCGCTGTCGCTGAGCAGCGCGGTAAGACGGGCGATCAGCGCGGGGGCGCCGGCGAGCTCGCCAAGCTGGCCGAGGGCCAGGGCGGCGGCGGAGCGCACAAAACTGTCCTCATCAACCAGGCACTGACCCAGATGATCAATCAACTGGGGCGAAGCGATACGGTCGCGCAGGGCGCCGAGGGTGCGCGCGGCGGCGAAGCGCGTCTCCAGGTCACAGTCGTAGAGGGCCACACGGGTAAGCGCCTTGACCAGCGGCGCCGGAGGCGTGCCGGCGAACTGTCCGAGCATCCGCGCCGCCGCTGCGCGCACGTGTGAGGCGCTGTCGCCCAACCCGTCGTGCAACAACACCAGGTCGCTGGTGCTGTAATGGCCATTGCGGCTACGCAGGCTGCGGATCGTCTCGTAACGCGACTGCCAGCCCGCATCAACCAGTTCGCGCCGCAGGTGGGCGAACTCGCCGGGGGTGAAGCCGTCGAGTTCGGCCAGCAGCGTTGTTCGGAACCATTCGTCGCGCGTGCTGTTGAGCCGCTGGCGGGCCAGGGAGATGACCTGCAGGCCAATGAAGAGTTGCTCGACCGTGGCGCGCATCTCTGGCCGGGTGCGCAACTCGCGCTCGATCAGACGCGAGACCTGGTAGCGCATCTGCCCGGCGCGCCGCACGATCAGATCGGCGCCTGGTCCGCGGGTGATCTCGGCCAGTGTCAGCACCGCGGCGATCGGTTCGCGCTGGTAGGCGTCAAGAAACGGCTCCAGCGTTCCCACGGCCAGGTAGGCCAGCAGCGAGCCGGCGCCAGTGAGGTGAATATCCTGACGAGGATTGCGGGCGAAAGTGCTGAGTCGTTCGGCGATGCGCGCGCGCCAGATGTCCTGGTCAAACATGGCTTCCTCGTGATACACTGGACGAATGGCGCCCGATGAACAAGCTGTCACCCGGTATTTGCGAGGCATTATAGCATGCCCGTTACCGCCTGGAAGGATGACAATTGTTTCCTCAAGATTACAATACTGCATCCACGCCAGCGGCGCCATCCTTCTATGGTACTATGTGCGCCTGACGTACCCTCACCCGCGGACCACAACAGAAACCGGAGCCACGGGCCGCCGCGAGCTCTCTCTTTCCAGTGGGGCGCAGCGAAGCCGCGCCGCAGCGGAAAGGGGCTTTCGGAGGGGCGCAGCCCCTCCGAACCTCCCCAAAAAAGAGACGTGTCGTTATTCGTATCCGTTCGCGCAGTGAAACCAAACCCCATGACAAACCCCAACGACGCCGAAGAAAGCGTTCGCCGGGTGCGGCGCGGCTGCACCTTTGTGGCGCTGCTGTTCGTCGCCTTCTCCGTGCTCTACACCAGCGCGACGGGCAATCTGGCCTTTCTGCTGCTGCTGGTGGTGGCGGCGGCCATTCTGCTCTTTGCCCGCGCGGTGCGCTGACGGCGCTCTGCGCGTCGCTGTGGTATACTCTCGCCAACATGCCGGCACCTGGCGAAGGAGCGTTACGATGAGAGTACGCTACAGCGCCCGCACCCATCCCGGTAAGCGGCGCGAGGTGAATCAGGATGCCTACGGCGTCAAGCAGTTTGGCGAGGCCACGCTGCTGGTCGTCTGTGACGGCATGGGCGGCCATGCCGCGGGTGAAGTGGCAAGCGCCCTGGCCGTCAAAACGATCATTGACGCCTTCGATCCTGCGGCGCCTCCCGCGGAGGCGCTGCGCGCGGCCTTCGTCAGCGCCAATGCGCGGGTCCACGCCGAGGGCCACGGGGCCATGGGCACCACCGGTGTTGCCGCCCTGCTCGTTGCCGATCAGTTGTTCGTGGCGAACGTCGGCGATAGCCGGGCCTACCTGGTGCGCGAAGAGCAGATCACGCAGATCTCGCGCGATCATTCGTTTGTCTCCGACCAGATCGCTGCCGGTCTCATGACCCCGGAAGAGGCGCGCGCTTCCCTGGTACGCAACATTATTACCCGCGCCCTCGGCCATACTGCCGAGGTGGAGGTGGATGGGTTCGTCCAGCCGCTGCAAGCGGGTGATACCGTGGTGCTCTCAACCGATGGGCTGCATGGCCTGGTGAGCGATGCGGAAATCGCCGCGATCGCCAGTTTGCAGCCGCCCGATCAGGCGGCGCAGCAGTTGGTGGAGCGGGCCAACGAACTCGGCGGGATTGACAATATCACCGTGGGGCTGGCCCAGATTGACGAACTGGACGGGCGCGCTGCCGGCGCCGGGCCACGCGCCGAACCCGCCGCGCCGCCTGCCGAAACGGTTGCCAACCCTCCCGACGCCGCGCCTCCAACTGCCGATCGGCCCACCACCCACGCCGCTCCCCACGAACGCCCGCTCTCGCGCCTGGGGCTTGTCCTGGCCGCGCTGACCCTGCTCGTGCTCCTCGGGGTTGGTGGCGCGCTCTGGGCCATGCCCGTGGAAACGGCCCCGCCCACGGCGCCCGCTGCTACAGCCAGCCCTTCCACGCCCACGCCCTGATACGATTTTGGATTTTGGATTGGGAAGCACTGCAATCCGAAATCAAAAATGCTTCCGCGCGAGTTGTCCGACCACGGCCTGCTCGAGGGTGGCCGCGGTGGGCACCTCGCCGAGGGTTACACCGGTGGCGATCAGGGCCTGGGCCACCTCGGGCTGCACACCCACCAGCACGCAGCGCGCCCCCAGCAGGCCGGCGGCGCGCATGCCCGTCAGCAGGCCATGGGCGCCCTCGGCGTCGAGGTGGGCCACACCGGTGATGTCGAGCATAACGGTCGAGGCGCGACGGGTTTCAATGCCCCGCAGGAGCGCATCGAGGAACTCGTGCACGCGCGCGCCGCTGAACTCGCCGACGAGGGGCATGACCAGCACGCCGGGTAGCACCGGGATGAGCGGGAGGGACAGGGCGCGCACCGTGGCGACCAGACGCTCCTCTTGCTGCCGGGCGCGCTGCAGATCGGCAACCGTTGCCGCAAGGCGGGCGCGTTCGGTTTCGAGCAGGCTCTGGTAGCGCGCCGTCTCGGTCACGTCGCGGATGAGCACCAGGGCGCCCTCGTGCTCGTCACGCGGGTTGCGGACCGGCACAACAACCACCTCAAGGTAGCGTTCGGCGGACCGCATGCCAAAGGCAATGCGGTCATTCTCGGAAGCCTGCCCGGCGAGAGCCTCTCGGACTTGAGGGTCGAAGTAGGCATCGAGCGGTTGACCGGTCTCGAGGCCCAGACGCCGGGCGCTGGGGTTGGCGAAAACGATCGCCCCGGAGGCGTCGGTCACGGCAATGGCCTCGCGCAGGACGCCCAGGGCCATGTCGAGCGCGGCGCGCGTGGGTGAGAAGAGCCGCGTGCCCAGCGCCAGGTAGCCCAGGACGGCGACCATGGGGAAGATCTGGATCTGAGTGGCCAGATTGGCGATTGAACCGAGCCGCGGGGTGAGGCCGCCCATTACAAACGCGAAGAGGAAGCACATGGTCAGCAATACAATTGCCGGCCGGACCTCACGGTGACGCGGATTGAAGAAGGCAAAGCCCAGCAGGGTCACCAACACCACCTGGCCCATCGCTGCGAACAGGGTCAGGACGACCCCGGTCGAGCGCACATAGTTGAGCCGGTAGGCGCTCTCGAAGCGAATGCCCTCGACCACAAAGCCGAGTCCGCCGAAGATGTCAACGCTGATCGCGATGGCGATCAGGAAATAGGGCAGGCTGATCCAGAAGATCGGGCGGCGCACCAGCGAGGGGCCTTCCCACCACTGCGGAACGAACAGCGCGCTGAGCAGCAGCAACAGCAGGGCAAAGTAATACCCCAGCATTGCTGAGGCGAGGGCCAGGCTCACGTAGGCCGCCGCGGGTGTGCTGGCCACGTCTCGCATGAGCACGCCGCCAATCATGACGATCAGCACGATCGAAAAATAGATGAACAGGCGCGAGGCAAGTTGGTCGCGGGAGCGGAGGGCGATCAGCGTGACCAGCACGGTCTGGAAGATGATGAGCGTGAGCGCAAGCAGAGCTGACAGCATATGCGGCTTCGCTATCCTCTCGGCCAGGGGTAGGGAGAAACTGGTTTCTCCCTCTCCTTTCAACCGGTGATCGAGAAGAGATTTTCCGGGAGGGCTGGGCCCTCCCGGGGCCTCCCGTGACCTTCTCGTACAGTCTATCAACTGGCTATAACCAGAATGTAGTAGTGTTTGCCATCCGCCGCAAACCTGCTACAATGCATCCGCAAGGATGTTCGTGGATCATCTTTACCTCGCCTTTGTCACGTTGCCCCTGGCGGCGGTTGCGGGCCGCAGGCCTCCGAAGATCGTCCCTTCCTGGCGCGGCGAAGCCGTGTCGCGCCGGGCAGAGGAAAGCTCGGAGGGGTGTGGACCCTCCGAACCTCCTTGATTTACACGCCGCGGGCCGAACAGGGGTTGCAGGAAGGTTCCGCCTCCCCGCGACCCTCCAACGGTAACCTCGGTATGAACCATGTCGGAGTAGGAGGAGGATCGCCGTGCCGATCCGCTTGCTTGATGCGACGGTGGCGGCGCAAATCGCTGCCGGTGAGGTGGTCGAACGTCCGGCGTCGGTGGTGAAGGAACTGGTGGAGAATGCCCTGGACGCCGGTGCGCGGCGGATCAGCGTCGAGGCGCGGGGAGGCGGCCTGCGCGAGATCAAGGTGCTGGACGACGGCTGCGGCATCCCGGCCGCCGAGGTGGAACTGGCCTTTGAACGCCACGCCACCAGCAAGCTCGGCAGCGCCGAGGATCTGTGGAACATCACCACGCTGGGCTTTCGTGGCGAGGCGCTGCCCTCGATTGCCAGCGTCGCCCAGGTAATCTGCGTAACGCGCGTGGCCAGCGAGGAACTCGGCGTCGAGGTGCGCATCGCCGGAGGGGAACTGCAGGCGCGCCAGCCGCGGGGTTGTTCGCCCGGCACGAGCATCACGGGGCGCAATCTGTTCTACAATACCCCTGTGCGGCGCCTGTCTCTTATACACATCT
>JAOACN010000311.1 GCA_026417815.1 Chloroflexaceae bacterium
TCCATGAGGAGATCGAACGGACCTCCCGCCGGCGGGCCGGTTGCCGCCGCAGCTGGCCGGCGGGCTCGCCCGGGGCTGCGGCGCTCCAGCGGTCGCCGGTCTCGCCGGAGCCAGCGGGGACGAGCTCCGTTCGGAGGGGAACCGGTGTCAGCGCCTGCGGCCGCACAGCGCGTCGTACACCGCCACGACCTTGCGCACGTAGTTCTGCGTCTCGCGGTAGGGTGGAACGCCCCCGTGCCGCCGCACCGCTCCGCTTCCCGCGTTGTAAGCCGCCAAAGCCAGCACGAGTCCGCGGTACTGGTCGCCCGTCTGGCGCGAGTACCTCTCCAGGTGTCCCCGGATCAGCCGCACCGTCCCATACAGATTGTCGATGCTGTCGTAGGCGTTGCTCACGCCGAGCCCTCGGGCGGTCCCCGGCATCAGCTGTCCCAGGCCCATCGCCCCGGCTCTGCTGGTGGCGTGCGGGTTGAAGCCGCTCTCCACCAGAACCATCGCCATCACCAACCTCGCATCCACCCCGTAGCGGAGGCTGAACCCGATCACTCCCTGCGCGATCCGCCAGGCTTCCGCTTCGCTGAGCCGCGGGTTGCGCCTCTTGATGAACTGGGCGTAGTGCGGCGTGGCGTCGCTGGCCGGAAGCTCGTGAGCCTTGCGGACGGCCGCCTGAGGATTCCGGCGACGCGTGCGCTCGGCGGCCTCGCGCCGGGCCCTGCTGCGCCGCTCCTCCTCCGCCTCCCACGCGGACATCTGATGTTCCGCCGCCGCCGCGATCAGGAAAGCGTCGATCTCCGCCAGCTCGCTCGTCCGGGAAGCCTTCACGATCAGCCGCGCCCGCACATCGCCCCCGGCCATCCACTCCGGCGTCTTGCCGACGCGCACGTTCAGGTAGCCGCCTTCGGGCAGCTCCAGCAACAGAACGGTCCTCCCGTCGACGCGGCTGAACCCGCACACGCGGGCGGCCACCTCCACCGTGCGCACGCCGACAAAGGTCTCCAGAGCCTCCACTCCCGCGGTGGCGGTGATGCCCAGGCTCTTCCGGGTGCGCAGGTACTCGTCGAAGCTCTGCGCCCGCCCGACGAGCGCCCAGCATGCCGCCAGGAGCACCAAAAGAGCGCGCAAGGCCGACGATCGAAGGGGGCTGGCGGAGAGATCGGGATTCGAACCCGAGAAGGGGCTTTCGCCCCTTACCCACTTAGCAGGCGGGCGCTTTCGTCCACTCAGCCATCTCTCCGCTGGCCCCATTATATCCTAATCGGCTCGCCTCGCAAGGTTTGCAGGCCCGCCGGGCTAGAATTCCAGTGCCCGTGAGCGCCGCCACCAAAGCGTACCTTGCCTGCGTGCTGTTCTCGATCGCCGGCACCGGCCTGTCGGTCGCCACGGGACTCGACCCGGGGCCGATCCGCCCGCTGGCGGCGGCGGCGACCCTGCTGCTGGGGGTCGCCGCCCTGCTGGCGGCGCCGCTGCGGGCGCTGGGGGCCGCCCGAGCCTTGGGGGGCGCCGGGCTCGTGCTCGCCGTGGGAGCGGCCAGCGAGGTCGCGGGCTTGTACACGGGCTTTCCGTTCGGGCGGTACGAGTACACCGAGCGCTGGCAACCCGTGCTGCCCCTGCCGGGCGGCCACGTGTTCCCCGTCCTGCTGCCGTTCGCCTGGTTCCTGGTGGCTGGGGCGTGCTATCTGTGGGTGAGCCGGTGGATGACGGGCTGGGCGGCTGCCCTCGCCGGCGCGCTGCTCGCCGCGGCGGTCGACGCCGCCATGGAGCCGGTCATGACCGGCCCGCTCGGCTACTGGCGGTGGCTCGAGCCCACGGTCTTGGGGATCGCTCCCGCGGCGAACTTCGGCGGCTGGGTCGGCGTGAGTCTCCTGGCTGGGCTCATCCTCGGTCGGTTCGGCTTCGGCAGGGTCGGATCCCCGGCGGACGCGGGATGGGTGCTGGCGGGCCACCTGTCCCTGGTGGGCGCGATCGCCGCGCTCGCCTCGTAGG